>JBDTZX010000139.1:0-4106 GCA_040004895.1 Rhodanobacter sp.
CCTCGTTCCGCATGGGCATGATGTGGTTCATCTTTTCCGAGGTGATGTTCTTCGGTGCCTTCTTCGGCGCGCTGTTCTACATCCGCATGTTCTCGGTGCCGTGGCTCGGCGGTCATGGCCACGGTGTGCTGACCCACGAGTTCCTGTGGAGCGACTACGCCGCGTCGTGGGGCATGAATGGTGGCAACGGCCCGCAGCACATTGGTGGCGCGTTCAGTACCGTGCCGGCGTGGGGCCTGCCGCTGCTGAACACGCTGATCCTGTTGAGCTCCAGCGTCACGGTCACCATTGCGCACCATGCGTTGCGCGCCGGTCATCGCGGCAAGATCCTCGTATTTCTCGGTATCACCGTGCTGCTGGGTGCGCTGTTCCTGAACTTCCAGGCGCACGAGTACATCGAGGCGTACAAGGAACTGAACCTCACCATGCACAGTGGCGTGTATGGCTCGACCTTCTTCCTGCTGACCGGATTCCACGGCCTGCATGTGACCCTCGGCACGATCATGCTGGCAGTGATCTGGCTGCGCGTGCTGAAAGGCCATTTCAACAAGGAACATCATTTCGCCTTCGAAGCCGTCGCCTGGTACTGGCACTTTGTCGACGTGGTCTGGCTGGGCCTTTTCATGTTCGTCTACATTCTCTGAGTCGGTCACCGTCGCGCCAGTGAAAAGCCCGCCATTGGCGGGCTTTTTCTTGAACAGAATCGACGAATGTTGAGCGCAGCGGGATGAACGGCGTGGGCGATTTGTCGCGCTTTTCGCGAACCTGCGAAGGTCGCGGCTACAATCAGCCGTCGGGTATCAGCCGCCGATGTCGTGCGGGTGCAGCCAGCCCATCCAGTAGCCGAACGCGACCATGGCGATCAGCACCAGCGACAGGCTGATCCGACGGGTCAGCGCCCATACCATGCGCTTGTCGTCATCCTTGTCGGTCATCATGAAATACAGCGCCTGACCGAGGCTGAAGATCACCACCAGCAGCATCACCACCAACGCGCACTTGTAGACGGTTTCCACGTGATTGATCCGATCCATGACGACATTGCCAGTATAGCGGCCGGCAGCCGGAGCGCCGCTTGAACGGATTCCGTCGTCCGCCATGGTGGGCACTGTTGCTGACAGTGGCCGGAGCCTTGCTGTTCGTGCGTTTGGGCGTGTGGCAACTGCATCGCGCCGACTTCAAGGAAGCGCTTCTGCGGCGCTATGCCGCATCGTCGTCGGCACCGGTGCAGGACTTCGCCAGGGTGGCTGCGCTGCCACCCGTCGACGGGTTTCCGCGGGTGCAGGTGCACGGGCGCTACCTCGTGGATCGGATCTATCTGCTGGACAATCCGCAGCACGATGAACGCGGCGGCGTGGAAGTCTTCGTGCCATTCGTGTCGCATGACGGATCGCCGGCGTTGCTGGTCGATCTTGGCTTCCTGCCCGGCAATGGCACCGGACAGGCGCCCCAGTTGCCCGCGCTGCCGACCGACGGGATCGCGCTGCAGGGCCTGTACGTGCCGCCACCGCCGACCGGCTTCAAGATGGGCGGCGATGCGTTGACGCAGCAATCCGCATGGCCGAAGAAGGTCATCTTTCTCGACCTCGCCGAAGTGTCGCGCGATCTCGGCCGCAAACTCTATCCGCGCGTGCTGGCGCTGGATGCCGATCCGGCCTCGATCTACCTGCGCGTGCACACGCTGGATTTTTCCTCGATGCCGCCGGCACGTCATCGTGCGTACGCGTTCCAGTGGTTCTCGTTCGCGATCGCGGCCGTGGTGATCCTGCTGGCACTGAATCGCAAGCGCGACCGGCGCAAACCTTCTTCTCCGAATATTGATGACTCCGATGAATAAAGTCGATCCGTCCAAAGTGCGCAGAAGCCGGATGTTGCTGTTGCTGGTCGCGTTCGTGTTTGCCGCGCCGATGATCGCGGCCTGGCTGCTCAGCTCCACGGGTTGGCAGCCAGGCGTCAAAGGCAACGGCTTGGCGATTGCGCCGCAGCGCAATTTCGCCGATGAGCAGCTGCCGATCCGGCTGGAGAACGGCCAGTTGTGGCCCTGGCGCGACAGCCAGCCGCGGCTCACGCTGATCGCGCTGGCGGGGCCGGGTTGCGCCGTGCACTGTTTCGACGTTCTGACCGGCATGGCGAAGGCACGCGTGATGCTCAACCGCAATCAGTCGCGCCTGCGGTTGCTTTATCTCGGCACTCCGCCGGCAGACGCAGCACGCCGCACGGCGATGAAAACATTCTGGACGCTGGGCAGCGATGTCGACGGCAAGCTGGCGAGCTATCGCCCGACCACGCCGGACAGCGTCAGCGTGATCCTGGTGGAATCCGATGGCGTCGCGTTGTCGCTATACCCCGCAGGCTTCGACGGCCCCGGTGTGGTGCGCGATCTGCAAAAGGTGGTCAAGTGATCTCGTCGCACGTTGCGCGAGCGCTTCGCTGGCTGTCGTTGCTGGCAGCGGTGTTCGCGTTTGGCCTGGTCATGTTCGGTGCCTTCGTGCGCCTGTCCAATGCGGGGCTGTCGTGTCCGGACTGGCCGACATGCTACGGCCAGGTGACCTGGCCGCAACATGCGCAGGCCGTGGCGCATGCAGACGCGGTGTTCCCGGATCGTCCGTACGAAGCGCACAAGGCCTGGCGCGAGCAGGTGCACCGGTTCCTTGCCGGCACGCTCGGCGTACTGGTGCTGGCACTCGCACTGCTCGCCAGCCGGCGCAGGCGGGGCGCAACGGTCGCGGTGATCGCCGCAGCCGTTTTTGCGGCGTGCGGTGTGGGCCTGTATATCCATGGCGAGCATCGATGGTCGTCGTTGCTGGCCGGGTTGGCCATCGCATTGCCGATGTTCGCGGCGATCACCCTGAAACGGCCGGGTGCATGGAAGATCTGCGTGCTCGCGCTGGCGGTGATCATCTTCCAGGCGATGCTCGGCATGTGGACGGTCACCCTGCTGCTGAAACCGGTGGTGGTGATGGGGCATCTGCTCGGCGGCATTGCCACTTTCGCTCTGCTTGCCTACGCCGCGCTACGTTTCGCCGGCGTGGATGCGCCAGACGACCGGCTGGCCGATCTGCGCCGGCTGGTGGTGATCGGCATCGTGCTGCTGACCTGCCAGATCGCACTGGGTGGCTGGACCTCGTCCAACTACGCAGCGCTGGCCTGCGGCTATGGCCCCGGCTCGTTCCCGCAGTGCCTCGGGCAATGGACGCCGCCGACGGACTTCCACGAAGGTTTCATCCTGTGGCGCGGCATCGGCGTGAACTACGAAGGCGGTGTGCTGGACACCGCTGCACGCAGCGCGATCCAGCTCGCGCATCGCATCGGTGCGCTGCTGGTGTTCTGTTATCTCGGCTGGCTGTCGCACCGGCTGGCAAAGCGTGGTCTGCGGGTGTGCGGCATCGCGATCGCGGTGGTGCTGGTGAGCCAGGTAGTGCTGGGCATCAGCAATGTCTACTTCGGCTTGCCGCTGCCGGTGGCGACCGCCCACAATGGCGTGGCCGCGCTGCTGCTGTTCTCGCTGCTGGCGACACTCGCCCGTACGCAGCGGCGACATCACGAAGCGACATTCTTTCCGGCGGGAATCAACTGATGGCTGCCATCGGCGAATACATGCAGTTGACCAAGCCGCGCGTGGTTGCGCTGCTGGTGTTTTGCGCGGTGATCGGCATGTTCCTGGCCGTGCCGGGGATTCCACCGTGGCGTGCGCTGGTGTTCGGCACGCTGGGCATCTGGATGGCGTCGGGGTCGGCAGCGGCATTCAATCACCTGGTCGACGAGCGTATCGACAAGTTGATGGCACGCACGGCGCGACGTCCGTTGGCCACCGGCACGCTGTCGCCGCGCCAGGTACTGGTGTTTGCCGTGATGCTCGGTATCGCATCGATGCTGGTACTGGGGTTGCTGGTGAATCCACTGACCGCGTTGCTGACCTTCGGCGGGCTGATCGGCTATGCGCTGGTTTATACCGCCTACCTCAAGCGCGCGACACCCCAGAACATCGTGATCGGCGGTCTCGCCGGCGCGATTCCGCCGGTGCTGGGCTGGACCGCGGTCACCGATGCGCTGCATCCGTTCGCGCTGCAGCTGTGCCTGATCATCTTCGTGTGGACGCCGCCGCA
>JBDTZX010000008.1:0-4096 GCA_040004895.1 Rhodanobacter sp.
ATGTCGTAGCTGCGGCGCCAGATCTTGACCTGATCCTCGCCGTACTTCGCCGCGGTCTCGGCCTTGTTGAGTCCGGTCAGTCCGCCGTAATGACGCTCGTTGAGACGCCAGTCGGTGACCACTGGCAGCCACATCAGGCCCATTGTGTCCTGCACGCCCCACAGCGTGCGCACCGCGCGCTTGAGCACCGAGGTATGCGCCACATCGAACGTGTAGCCCTGTGCCAACAGCAACTCGCCCGCCTCCTTCGCCTCGGCGATGCCCTGTTCGGTGAGATCGACATCGGCCCAGCCGCTGAAACGGTTGTCGAGGTTCCACTGGGACTGGCCGTGGCGGATCAGTACGAGTCGATGCATGGCGATACTCTTGCTGGATGCGTGTAGCGGGAATGGTGCAGGCAGGCCCGGGCAGCGTCAAATGCGCACCCTGCCACAGGTCATGCTAAACCCGATGGCCGCGACAGGCATCCTAAGCACCACTACCCACCCCATCACGGAGTTCGCCATGCGTCGCCTTTCGACGGTACTCATTGCCACCATGCTTGCGCTGGGCCTGCCCTTGATGGCGGCCGCGCACGACGACGATATCGACAAGATCAACGGCACCGCGCGCGTGGAAGCCGGTCAGCACGCGGGCGATGTCAGTTCGGTGAACGGCTCGGTAGAGATCGGCAACAACGCGGTGGTGGAAAAAGCCAGCACCGTCAACGGCTCGGTCGAACTGGGCGACAAGGCAGAAGCCAAGGAACTGGGCACGGTCAATGGCGCGATCACGATGGGCGCTGCCAGCCGCGTGCACGGCGAAGTGAATGCGGTCAACGGCCACATCCAACTCGGCCGGGGCGCCGACATCGGCGGCAAGCTGGACAACGTCAACGGCGCGATAGAACTCGATGCCGCGCATGTGGCCGGAGGCATCGAGACGGTGTCGGGCGATATCACCGTCGGCGCCAATTCGCGCGTCGAGGGCGGCATCCTGGTCGACAAGCCCAGCGGCTGGTTCCACAACAACAGCCGCAATCCGGTGGTGGTGATCGGCCCGCACGCGGTGGTGCAGGGCACACTGGAATTCCGCCGCGAGGTGGAGCTGAAAGTCAGCGACAGCGCGCAGATCGGTCCGGTGAAAGGTGCCACACCGGTCAAGTTCAGCGGCGCGACTCCCTGAGTTGAGTCATCGCGACGTTCGCGGGAGCGGCGGATCGCTCCCGCGAACCATCCGCTTCGATCCGTCGCTCACTTCCCCCGTTACACCCAGTCGCGCGGTGTCAGGTAATCGGCCAGCTTCGCTTCGGCGGATTCCGGCTCCGGCGTGTATGCATACGCGAAACGCACCCGCGGTGGCAGGCTCATCAGGATCGATTCGGTACGTCCGCCGGACTGCAGGCCGAACAGCGTGCCACGGTCGTAGACCAGGTTGAACTCCACATAGCGTCCACGCCGATACAGCTGGAATTCCCGCTCGCGTTCGCCGTAAGGCATGTCCTTGCGGCGTTTGACGATCGGCGCGTACGCATCGAGGAAACCCTCGCCGACCGCCTGCGTGAAAGCGAAGCACCGTTCGAAGCCGCCTTCGTTCAGATCGTCGTAGAACAATCCACCCACGCCACGCGTCTCGTCGCGATGCTTCAGGTAGAAGTACTCGTCGCACCAGCGCTTGTAACGGGGATAGACGTCCACGCCGAACGGCTCGCACAGATTCTGCGCCACCGTATGCCAGTGCCGCACATCCTCGTCGTGCGGATAGAACGGCGTGAGGTCGAAACCGCCGCCGAACCACCACACCGGCTCGATGCCCGGCTTGCTCGCCTCGAAATAGCGCACGTTGGCGTGGGTGGTCGGCACGTGCGGGTTGCGCGGATGCAGCACCAGCGAGACGCCGGTGGCGATGAAGCGGCCACCGGCCAGCTCCGGACGATGCTGGGTGGCACTGGGCGGCAGCTGCTGCCCGCTGACCCGCGAAAAATTGACGCCGGCCTGCTCGAACACCGCACCATCGCGCAGCACCCGGGTGATCCCGCCACCGCCGGCGGCGCGTTGCCAGGCATCCTCTTCGAAGCGTGCTGCGCCGTCGAGCTGCTCGACCGCGGCGCAGATCCGCTGCTGCAATCCGCGCAGGTAGGTTTCGGCAAGGTCGGCCTGCTCGCTCATTGTCTGACTCGTCGGTTTTGCGCATGCCAGCTTAGCAAGACACCCGCACGGCGCGTGGCGCAGGATGTTCGCGATCCCTTCATGCCGGCATGCCCACGATGCTGCACCGTTTGCAGCCACTGCATTGCCGCTATGCAAGCTGCGGGGTCACCGCTAGGCTTTCGTGATGTCCACTTCGATGACGCCACTGGCGATTTCCGCCCATACCTCGACCTCCGCGATCGGACGCGGGCTGGCTGCGCATCTCGATGCATTGGCCGCGGGCCGCAGCGGCCTGCGCCCGAACGACTTCAGCCAGGCACCACTCGGCTGCTGGATCGGTCGCGTCGATGGCCTGGAACACGAGCCGCTGCCGATCACTCACCAGACCTGGGAATGCCGCAACAACCGGCTGGCCTGGCTGGGCCTGAATCAGGACGGCTTCCTCGCCCGGGTCCACGCCGCGCGCGAACGTTATGGCCGCAGCCGCGTCGCCGTCCTGCTGGGGACATCCACATCGAGCATCGGTGCCACCGAGGAGGCCTATCGACGACTCGACGCCGATGGCCGGTTTCCGCAGGACATGCTGCACTCGTCGGTTCATGCGCCGCATTCGCTGGTGGCGTTCGTGGCCGAGGCGCTCGGGCTGGAAGGACCGTGCCTGACGATCTCCACCGCCTGCTCGTCCAGCGCCAAGGTGTTCGCGAACGCGGAGCGGATGATCCGCCTCGGCCTGATCGACGCCGCGGTGGTCGGTGGCGTCGACACTTTGTGCGACAGCGTGCTGTTCGGCTTCAACGCGCTGGAACTGGTATCGCCCGAACCATGCCGGCCGTTCGACGCGGCCCGCAATGGCATTTCGATTGGCGAGGCCGCCGGCTTCGCCTTGCTGGAACGCACGGCTGCTGCAGCGGATGCGCCGCGCCTGCTCGGCTATGGCGAAGCGAGTGATGCCCACCACATGTCGACGCCGCATCCAGAAGGGCTGGGGGCCGAACTGGCGCTACGCGATGCGCTGGCGCGGGCCGGACTTGCCGCCGATCAGGTCGACTACATCAACCTGCATGGCACCGCGAGCCAGAAGAACGACGAAGTGGAGGCGGCGCTGGTCGGCCGCGCGTTTCCGGCGCGCACGCGCGCCAGTTCCACCAAGGGCTTCACCGGTCACACGCTCGGCGCGGCCGGAATCCTGGAAGCGAGTATCGCCTTGCTCGCAATCGAGCACGGGTTGATCCCGGGCAATCTCGGCGGCGATACGCCGGATCCGGCATGCGGCGTGCAATTCGCCTGGCGCAACGAACGCCAGGCGGTCGATGTGGCGCTGAGCAATTCGTTCGGCTTCGGCGGCAACAACGCCTGCCTCGCGTTTGCCCGCGCGGGGTTCACCGCATGAACGGATTGCGCGTGCATGTCGAAGGCATCGGCCTGTGGTCGCCGCAACTGGCCAACTTCGCCGCGCTTCAGGGTCTGCTCGAAGGCATCCAGCCGATGCCGCCCGGCGTACGTCCGGCGGCCGACACGCTGCCGCCGAACGAGCGTCGGCGCGCGCCGGAAAGCGTGTTGCTGGCCGTCGAGGTCGCCGGTCAGGCGGTGGCGATGAGCGGCCGCGATGCGGCGACCCTGGCCTGCGTGTTCGCGTCCTCGCACGGCGACCAGCCGATCACCGATTACATGTGCGCCACCCTGGCGACCGCGCCGGGCGAGTTGTCGCCCACGCGTTTCCACAACTCGGTGCACAACGCGCCGGTCGGCTACTGGACGATCGCGACCGACTGCCACGCACCGTCCACCGCGCTGGCCGCACAGCGCGCGAGTTTCGGTGCCGGCCTGCTCGAGGCTGCCTGCCAGGTGATCAGCGAACAACGCGCCGTGCTGCTGGTGTGCAGCGATACCGCCGGCAGCGGACCGCTGAACGACGTGATCGACTCGCGTCAGTCGTTCGGCTCGGCGCTGGTGCTGGCGCCCGAACC
>JBDTZX010000207.1:0-4085 GCA_040004895.1 Rhodanobacter sp.
CTGTGGCCGCTGCTGCTCACCGCGATCGCCTCGGCCTGCATCGCCTACCTGGCGTTCTATGCGTCGGGCGTGAACGGACTCAAGCAGCTGGCGGTATTCACCATCGTCGGACTGCTGGTGGCGGGATTCAGCACACGCTATCTGCTGGCGCACCTGTTGCCGCGCAAGGTGCGCGATGTCGCCGCGATGCCTTGGCTGGCGAAGGCCCGACACCTTGTCGACCGACTGCCGCGTCCGCGCTGGATTCCGCTGCTGGTCGCGGCGGCGATCGTGTTGATGCTGGTGTTCGCGCGCGGCTCGTTCTGGCAGAACAACCTTGCCGCGCTGACGCCGTTGCCGCAGGACATGCTGATGCGCGACGCGCGCCTGCGCGAAGCGCTGGGCGCACCGGACATCCGCTATCTGCTGGTGCTGCAGGCGCCGACCGAGCAGGCCGTGCTGGCGTTGTCCGAGCGATTGCAGCCACGCGTCGACGCGCTGGTGGCCCGGCATGCCGTGGACGCACTCGAGCTGCCCTCGCGCTACCTGCCATCGGTGGCACTGCAGCAGTCGCGACAGCGCAAACTGCCAGACCGCAGCGACTTGCAGCAGATGCTGGGCAAGGCCGTGCAGGGCCTGCCATTCCGGCCCGACCTGTTTCAGCCGTTCGTCGACGATGTCGAAACCGCGCGGCAACTGCCGCCGTTGACACCCGAACTTTACGCACAATCGCCGCTGGGCCAGCGGCTCGCCGCGATGCTGATGCAGCGCGACGGTCACTGGCTCGGGCTGGGTACGGTCAGCGGCCTGCACGATGTCGCCGCGCTGCAGGCACTGGGCAAGGACGCGCAAGGAGACGTGCGCCTGCTGGACCTGAAGGCGGCCTCGGAATCACTGGTGGCGGCGTACCGCACGCGCATCCTGCAGGCTCTGCTGGTCGCCAGCGTACTGCTGATCCTGACCATCACTTTCGCCTTGCGCAGCGCGCGCCGCGCCTGGCACGTGCTCGCGCCGATGACTCTGGCCACCTTCCTGGTGCTGGCGGTGGAGCGCATGGCCGGCATCGAGATTTCCCTGTTCCACCTGGTGGCGCTGATACTCGCCGGCGGCCTCGGGCTGCACTATGCGCTGTTCTTCGAACGCGATACCGGCGACCCGGCCGAGCAGCGACGCACCCTGCACGCAACCATCGTGTGCGTGCTGTCGGCGCTGCTGGTGTTCGGCATGCTGGCGTGGGCAAGCATTCCGGTGCTGCGTGCGATCGGTCTCACGGTGAGCCTCGGCGTGGCGTTCCACTTCTGCCTGTCGATCCTGATGGCGCCGCACGCGCATGCTTCCGAAGACTGACTGGGCCGCACTCATTCCGCACGCCGGCGCGATGTGCCTGCTCGATGCGGTGCTGGCATGGGACGAACGCACGATCCACGCCATCAGCGCCGGACACGCGCGTTCGGACAACCCGCTGCGCACAACACATGGCCTGCATGCGGTGCACCTGGCCGAATACGGTGCCCAGGCGATGGCGGTGCACGGTGGCTTGCTTGGCCGTTCCCGCGGCGTGCAGGGAGTACGGCCGGGCCGACTGGTCAGCTTGCGTGAACTGCAGCTGTTCGAGCAACGGGTCGATCAGCTGGATGGCCGTCTGGACGTCCATGCCGAATGCCTGTATGCCGACGACAGCGGCGCGCAATATGCATTTCGCGTCGAACATCGTGGCCGGCTGCTGGTCAGCGGACGCGCTGCGGTGATCCATCCCGCGCAATAGCTTCGTTCGACGCGTTGTTCAGGCCACTTTTTCGAAAAGCACCGGCCGTGGATGTCCCGACATGGCCACCTGCAGGCGCGCGTCGGTGGCGGCCGCCTGCAGCGCGATGGCATCGGCGACGCCTTCGAGCAGGTGCACGTTTTCACGCAGTCGCGCGCGAATGCCGGCATCGTCCAGCGGATCGTGCAGACCGCGGTTGAGTTCGGCGAACCACGCCAGCGCGGTCTGGTCGAGCATCTCGCGCCGGCTGGCGCGCCCGCCGGCCGCATGCCATTGGCGGAACAGTAGCTGCATGCGAGCGTTGAGGGCCTGCGCGCGCTCCAGCTCCGGACGCATCTCGCCGAGCAGTTCCAGATCCGCCAGGCGCTGCTGGAACATCAGCTGGCACAGCACGCCCCAGTAGTACGCATAGTCCCAGGTGACCTTGCAGGACATCACTTCGGTGTTGCCGAACAGCGGGTATTGATTGCGGAACAGGGCCAGGGTGTTTTCGTAAAATGAGAAGTACAGCCGCTCGTAGAAATGCGCGTACGGCGCCACGCTGCGGCCGGCACGATCGTGCCCGATCAGCGCCACGATATAGGTGTTGGCGATCGCGATGAAATCGCTGCCCGGCGAATAGAACGGGTCGAGAAAGGTACCCGCCTCGCCGGTCAATGCCCAGCGATCGACGGAGAACAGTTGTTTGCTGCTGTGCGAATAGTCGCGCAGGAAACGGAAGTCGAGCAGGCTGTCGCGCTCGGCGGCCACTGCGCGGCCCATCGCCGGTTGGCGCTTGTGCAGCCATGTCAGTGCCTTGTCGAAATCGCGCATCTCCTCCAGCGGATGCATCGAGGCATCGCTGACGATGCCCACCGAATGCGCACCCGAGCCCAGCGGGATCAGCCAGCCCCAGTAGCCCGGACCCATCAGGTGATTGGTCGAGCGCCAGCGTTCCGGCGGCGAACAGCGACCGCGCCAGTCGGCGTCGTCGCTCCAGCTGTCGATGTCCAGCTTGGCGCCCATCCGGAACCACACCGCGTTGGCGTGATGGCCGTTGTCCACGGTCAGTTCGAAGCGCCGCCGCAGCAGCGCGGCGCGACCGGATGCATCCAGCAGCCAGCGCGAACGGGCCGAATGCTCGCCGGTCGCGTCGGTGAAGCGCACCGAGTGCGCGCCGCCGCGTTCGCCGATGGTGAACGACTTGACCGTGGCGCCGTCGCGGAAATCGATGCCGCGACGCCGCGCCTCTTCGCCGAGAAAAGTCTCGAAGATGCCCCGATCAAGCTGATAGCTGGGCGCCGGCAGGATCCGGCTGACCCCGAGTTCAGTGGTGTTCTCGACATCGTTGCGGCCATCGGAGAAAAAATAGCGCAGGCCGAACTTGCGGATGTGCGCCTCGTCGAGATGCTGGCGCAGGCCCAGCGTGTGGTCGAAGTAGTGCGCACCGATTTCGACCGTCGACTCGCCGACCTTGTGCGCCGCCGCCGGCAGCGGATGCGGCTGGCGCTCCAGCACCAGGATATCCATCTGCGGAAATTCGCCGCGCAACTGCAGCGCCAGACACAGGCCGGCGAGCCCGCCACCGAGGATTACCGCTTCGTGGGAAGTGTCAGTCATGAACCGAGCTCGTCGACCGTTTGATGGCCGCGGGCTGGCGGCGGGTGAAGTGCAGCAGCATCGGCAGGATCAGCGTGCATCCGGCGATCCAGTCGGAAGTAACCAGGGTGCAGCGGATGCCGGCCGGCATCCGCAGCTCGGAGCCAGCGCGCCGAACACCAGTGGACCCGGCGCCAACCCGGCGATCATCTTGCCGACCACCGGCGGTTGTCCCAGCCGGCGCAGCAGCCATGCCGCCAGTTGCGATCCGAGCAGGATCACCAGCTTTTGCACCAGCAGCATCGAGTGAGTCACGCCAGCTCCGTTGGTCGTCGAATCAAGTCGGCGTATCGCCAATGATGACCGGTTTGTCGCGCGATCGTCGATAGCTGGCGCGCATGTCGCCGTAGTGGAACAGCCGACCGATCGTGTAGAGCGCGATGCGGGTGACGTCGCGCAGCGGACTGAAATGGCTGCGCCGGAATCCGCTGTGGTAGCGCGAGGCGATCGGCACCGACACCACGCCCAGGTGCTTTTCGCGCGACGCGGCGATCAGCACGGCTGCCTCGAACACGAAATGTTCTGCCGGCAGGTCGACCAGCTGCAGCGCGGCGAGCGGATACCAGCGCTGGCCGCTCTGGGTATCGGCGATCGGTTGCGCGCTGACGATGGAAATGCCCCAGTCGGCAATCGCGTTGGCACGCCGCCGGCCCTTCGGCTGCTGCATGCGATCGAGCAGGCGGGCACCGATCACGATGTGCTG
>JBDTZX010000494.1:0-4079 GCA_040004895.1 Rhodanobacter sp.
CACTGCTGAAGCTGATCGAAGGCACGCTGGCCTCGGTACCGCCGCAGGGCGGGCGCAAGCACCCGCAGCAGGAGTTTCTGCAGGTCGACACCAAGAACATCCTGTTCATTTGCGGCGGTGCGTTCGCGGGCCTTGAAAAAGTCATCCAGCAGCGTTCCGAGAACACCAGCATCGGCTTCTCCGCCGAAGTGCGCAGCAAGGAGCGCACCGAGAACCTGGGCAAGGTACTTTCCGACGTGGAACCTTCGGATCTGGTGCGGTTCGGCCTGATTCCGGAATTTGTCGGCCGCCTGCCGGTTGTCGCCACGCTGGACGAGCTTGACGAAGCGGCGCTGGTGAAGATCCTCACCGAACCGAAGAACGCCGTCACCAAGCAGTTCAAGAAGCTGTTCGAGATGGAAGAGGTGGAACTGGAGTTTCGCCCCGAGGCGCTGCAGGCGATCGCCAAGAAGGCGCTCAAGCGCAAGACCGGTGCCCGCGGCCTGCGCACCATTCTGGAGCAGGTGTTGCTGGACACGATGTATGAGCTGCCCTCGCTGGAGCACGTCAGCAAGGTCGTGGTGGACGATGCCGTGATCGACGGTCAGGCCGAGCCGTATCTGATCTATCGCGGCAACCTGCAGCAACGCGTTGCGGGCGAGGGCGGCGACGCTGCCTGATCGGATATCTGCACCTGCAGCGACAGCGGCTCCGGTGATTTCACCGGGGCCGTTCTGTTTTTGACACCTCGCGCGCCTTGACTGCGTGGCCGGCTGCCTCCACTTGACGTGGTAACAGGCCCGGCGCAGTGTCGGGACGAACCAAAGAACCGAATTCGAGGGATCCCTCTTCCATGGCCAAGAACGTCCCCCTTCCTGCTGCGCTGGACGCACTGCCGGTGTTGCCTTTGCGCGACGTGGTGGTCTATCCGCACATGGTCATTCCGCTGTTTGTCGGTCGCGACAAATCAATGCGCGCGCTGGAGCGCGCGATGGAAGGCGAGCGCCAGATCCTGCTTGTCGCCCAGAAGAGTCCGGATATCGATGACCCCGAGATCAGCGACTTGCATCAGATCGGTACGCTGGCAGGTGTTCTGCAACTGCTGAAATTGCCTGATGGCACGGTCAAGGTACTGGTCGAAGGCCAGTCACGTGTGGCAGTCGAGGATTTCCGTGAAGAGGACGGCATGCTCACTGCCCGTTCGCGTCTGATTGAGCCGGTCTACAACGTGAAGGAGCGCGAACTCGACGTCGTGTCGCGCACGCTTATTTCGCTGTTCGAACAGTTGGTCAAGCAGAGTCGCAAACTTCCACCGGAAGTGCTGGCCAGCCTCTCTGGAATCGACGATCCATCCCGCGTTGCCGATTCGATCGCCGCACATCTGTCGGTGCGCATGGCCGACAAGCAAAAAGTGCTGGAAACGGCGGACGTGGGTCAGCGGCTCGAGTTGCTGATCGGCCTGGTCGACGGTGAAATGGATCTGCAGCAGGTGGAGAAGCGCATCCGCGGCCGAGTCAAGTCGCAGATGGAAAAAAGTCAGCGCGAGTACTACCTCAACGAGCAGATGAAGGCGATCCAGAAGGAGCTTGGTGACAACGAGGAAGGTACCAACGAAATCGAGGAACTGCAGAAGAAGATCGAAACTGCCGGCATGCCCAAGGCCGTGCTGTCGAAGGCCAGGCAGGAGTTCGGCAAGCTCAAGCAGATGTCGCCGATGTCGGCTGAAGCCACTGTGGTGCGCAATTACCTCGACTGGCTGGTCGGCGTGCCCTGGAAGAAGCGCAGCAAGGTGCGCAAGGATCTCCAGATGGCGCAGGAAGTTCTCGACGCCGATCATTTCGGCCTGGAGAAGGTGAAGGACCGCATCCTTGAATATCTTGCGGTACAGCAGCGCGTTTCGGTGATGAAAGGCCCGATCCTGTGTCTCGTTGGTCCGCCCGGCGTGGGCAAGACGTCGCTGGGCCAGTCGATTGCCAAGGCAACCAATCGGAAATTCGTTCGGATGAGCCTCGGCGGCGTCCGCGATGAAGCGGAGATCCGCGGTCATCGGCGCACGTACATTGGCTCGATGCCGGGCCGGATCGTGCAGAACATCAACAAGGTAGGCACCAAGAATCCGCTGTTCGTGCTGGACGAGATCGACAAGATGTCGATGGATTTTCGTGGCGATCCGTCGTCAGCCCTGCTGGAAGTTCTCGACCCGGAACAGAACCACACGTTCAACGATCACTATCTCGAGGTGGATCTCGATCTGTCCGAAGTGATGTGGATCGCGACCGCCAACTCGTTGAATATTCCCGGCCCGTTGCTCGACCGCATGGAAGTGATTCGCATACCTGGCTATACCGAGGACGAAAAGCTCGGTATTGCGCAAAAATATCTGTTGTCGAAACAGCTCAAGGCAAATGGGCTGAAGCCGGAAGAACTCCGTGTCGAGGAAGAGGCGTTGCGCGACATCGTGCGCTATTACACGCGCGAATCCGGCGTGCGCAATCTGGAGCGCGAGATATCCAAGATCTGCCGCAAGGTGGTCAAGGAGCTGACCCTCGGCGAGGTGAGGAAGTCCAAGCCGAAGTCGAAGTCGTCCAGCGCCAAAGCCGGAAGAGCGAAGGCAAAACAGGCCGGCGGTCGAGTGAACGTGAATTCGGCCAATCTCGATCATTTCCTTGGTGTGCGTCGTTTCGATTTCGGTCGCAAGGAACTGCAGAACGAAGTCGGCTTGGTGACCGGGCTCGCCTGGACTCAGGTGGGCGGAGAATTGCTCAGCATCGAGGGCTCGGTGGTGCCGGGCAAAGGCAGGTTGGTGCACACCGGGCAACTCGGTGATGTCATGAAGGAATCGATCCAGGCTGCGCTGTCGGTGGTGCGCGCGCGAGCCGACCGGCTGGGTATCGATCCCGAGTTTCACCAGAAGCTCGACGTGCACATTCACGTGCCGGAAGGTGCCACGCCGAAGGATGGTCCGAGCGCAGGTATCGCCATGTGTACCGCGTTGGTGTCCGTGTTGACCAAGGTACCGGTTCGTTCCGAAGTTGCGATGACTGGTGAAATCACCTTGCGCGGTCGCGTGCTGCCGATCGGCGGCCTCAAGGAAAAACTGCTGGCTGCGCATCGTGGTGGCATCACCACGGTGATCATTCCTGAGGACAACAAGAAGGATCTGGCCGACATGCCGGCCAATATCACCTCGTCGCTTGAAATCCATCCGGTACGCTGGATCGATGAAGTGCTCGACATCGCCCTGGAGCGTCCTTTGCAACCCAACCCGGTAAAGGACGAAACCGGTACGACGCCAACGCCGGAGCCTGCGGAAATACATTCGCGTACACATTGATCAGGTGAAGTTGCGTTGCTGTTGTCGTTGCGCGGTGCCGTGCTGGAAGGGCGTTTTGGTCGGATTTCACCGTCAGTCGGCGAAGTTGGGCTGTAGTCGCTCGGCGAAGGATTTGCAAGCGATTTCGTCAGGCGCAATGATCCCGCAAGCGTTGCTGTGGCTTGTGTTGCGGATTCCGGCAAGGCACTGGTATAAAGGCGTTACCGCAGTCCCGCGTTACTTCTTCGGCGCAGTGACGCGGGGTTGCGTAACGGCGCCTAGCAAGAGCCAATCATCCATGCCGGCGTTGTCCCGTCCCAGACTGACTACACCGGCGAAAACCGAATCAAGGGAGTTTCTCAATGAATAAAACCGATCTGATCAATGCCATTGCCGAACAGGCCGAGCTCACCAAAGCCGATGCCGGGCGTGCCCTCGAGGCCTATCTGGAGGCCGTGCAGACTTCGTTGAAGAAAGGCGAAGATGTCTCGGTGGTGGGTTTTGGCACGTTTACCGTGCGCAAGCGCGCAGCACGCACCGGCCGCAATCCGCGCACCAATGAAGCGATCAAGATCAAGGCGTCCAAGGTGCCCGCGTTCAAGGCTGGCAAGACCTTGAAGGATGCCCTAAACTAAGCGGCTGATCGCTTGGTTTTGGGTGCTTAGCTCAGCGGTAGAGCGTCGCCCTTACAAGGCGGTGGTCGTAGGTTCGATCCCTACAGCACCCACCAGAAAAATGCGGAGTGGTAGTTCAGTTGGTTAGAATGCTGGCCTGTCACGCCGGAGGT
>JBDTZX010000385.1:0-4068 GCA_040004895.1 Rhodanobacter sp.
GGCATCAGCGAGCTGCGCGACGAATCGGACAAGGACGGCATGCGCATCGTGATCGAGATCCGACGCGATTCGATGGGCGACGTGGTGCTCAACAACCTGTTCCAGCAAACCCAGTTGCAGGTTACTTTCGGCATCAACATGGTGGCGCTGCTGGACGGCCAGCCGCGTTTGCTGAACCTGAAGGACATTCTCGAGGCGTTCATCCGCCATCGCCGCGAAGTGGTCACGCGGCGCACCATTTTCGAGCTGCGCAAGGCGCGTGCCCGCGCGCATATTCTGGAAGGCCTGACAGTCGCGCTGGCCAACATCGACGAGATGATCGAGCTGATCAAGACCTCGTCGTCCCCGGCCGAGGCGCGCGAGCGGATGGTTGCGCGGCGCTGGGAAGCCGGCCTGGTGCGGGCGCTGCTTTCGGCCACCGGCGCCGAAGCCTCACGCCCGGAAGAGATGGACCCGCGCGACGGCCTGAAGGACGATGGCTATCAGCTGTCCGAAGCGCAGGCGCTGGAAATCCTTGCGATGCGTCTGCATCGCCTGACCGGCCTGGAGCAGGAAAAACTCTCCGACGAGTACAAGCAGATCCTCAACACGATCCGCGGCCTGATCGAGATCCTGGAGAATCCGGGACGCTTGCTGGAAGTGATCCGCGGCGAGCTCGAAGCGGTCAAGGCGGAGTTCGGCGATGCACGTCGCACCGAGATCCAGCATTCGCAGGAAGATCTCAACGTGCTCGACCTGATTGCGCCGGAAGACATGGTGGTGACTCTTTCGCACACCGGTTACATCAAGCGACAGCCGGCCAGCACCTATCGCTCGCAGCGCCGCGGCGGCAAGGGCCGCTCGGCTTCCGCATTGAAGGACGAGGACGTCGTCGAGCAGTTGTGGGTGGTCAATACGCACGACACCCTGCTCACCTTCACCAGCACCGGTCGTGTCTACTGGCTCAAGGTCTACCAGATTCCCGAAGCAGGGTCAGGCGCACGCGGCAAGCCGATCGTGAACCTGTTGACGCTCGGCGAGGGCGAGAAGCTGCAGGCAGTGTTGCCGGTGCGCGACTACGCCGAGGATCGCTTCGTGTTCTTCGCGACTCGGCACGGCACAGTCAAGAAGACCCCGTTGACCGAATTTGCGTTCCAGCTGCAGAAAGGCAAACAGGCGATCAAGCTGCGCGATGGTGATGCGCTGGTCAATGTCGAACTGACCGACGGCAACAGTGACATCCTGCTGTTCGCATCCAATGGCAAGGTCAACCGTTTCGACGAGAACACCGTGCGTTCGATGGGGCGCACCGCTGCCGGCGTCCGCGGCATGAAACTGGGCAAGGGCGCACATGTGGTGTCGCTGATCGTCGCTGCGGAAGGCGACATCCTGACGGCTACCGAGCGCGGTTACGGCAAGCGCACCCAGCTTTCGGAGTTCACCAAGAAAGGCCGCGGCACCCAGGGCGTGATCGGTATCCAGTGCTCCGAACGCAACGGCGCATTGGTCGCTGCCACCCAGGTCACCGAAGCGCATGAGCTGATGCTGATCTCCAACCAGGGCACGCTGGTACGCACGCGAGTGGCGGAGGTTTCGCAGCTCGGTCGCAATACCCAGGGTGTCACCCTGATCAAGTTGCCGGCGGATGAGGCGCTGGTCAGCGTGATGCGGCTGGATGCGGAGGAAGGCAACGGTGACGAGGTGGAAATCGGCGACGGAAGTTCAGCCGTGGACAGCCATGACGAGGGCGACAATCCGCTCGATCCGGCACCCGTCGACGAGTGAGGTGCGGTTGTCCTGAATGAAAAACCCGGCATCGCCGGGTTTTTTTTGACCGGATTTGCAGCACTCAATGTTCGACGGCGGCCAGCATCGATTCGGCCGTGGAGACGCGCAATTCGCCTGGCGCCTCGACGTGCAGCAGTCTCACCACGCCGTCCTGCGCATACAGGGCGAAGCGGCGCGCGCGCAGACCCATGCCGAACGAGGTGCCGTCCAGCTCGAGTCCAAGCGCGCGGGTAAAACTGCCGTTGCCATCGGCCAGCATCAACAGCCCGGCGGGAACCTGCAACGACGATGCCCACGCCTGCATCACGTAGGCATCGTTGACCGCCAGACACATCACCGTGATGCCGCGTCGCTCGAATTCGCCGTAGTGCGCGATGTAACCGGGTACATGCCGGTTGGAGCAGGTCGGGGTGAATGCGCCGGGCACACCGAACAGAACCACGTCGTGTTTGGCAAACAGCTCGCCGGTCTGGCGCGAACGGACGTCGCCGTCAATGACCTGGATCGGGATATCGGGAATCGTGCTGCCGGGCTGAATGCTCATGCGTGTTTCGGACCTTGGGGGTGGGTAAGCCGCCATGCTAGATCGCGCGATGGCCGACTGTCGCCTTGAATCGCCGGCCAGCGTACCTATTTCGTGTTGCAGGCGGTGATGGCACCGCATCGCATTCGAGGAAGACACCATGAACGCTGTTCGTCACACCATCTGGAGCAACCGCAACGGTATGTCCGGCGAGATCCGCCAGGCGTTCGACCGTTTTCTGCAGCCTGAAGCTGCCGCCGAGCCATCTTCCGATACGGCTGGCGTCGCGGAGGGCCAGTGGGCTCCGCGCGTCGATATTCGCGAGGATCAGCAGCGCTTCGTGATCCTGGCCGATATTCCCGGCGTGGATCCGGCACAGATCGACGTGAGCATGGACAAGGGCATTCTCAGCATCAAGGGCCGACGTGACTCGGCTACCGATGCACAACATGATGGAAAGTTCACCCGTGTCGAACGTGCGCGTGGTGTCTTCCATCGCTATTTCACCTTGCCGGACAGCGCCGACGCCGAGGGCATCACCGCCAGCGGCAAACTCGGTGTCCTCGAGATCGTGATACCGAAGAAGGCGCAGGCGACACCCCGACGCATTACCATCGACACCGGTCACTGAAGGCGGAGCAGGTTGCGGAACATCCCGCGGCGGAGCTATCCGCCGCGGGTTTTGCGTGAGTCGGGGAGCGGCTGGTGGAATTCAAAGACTATTACGAAATCCTGGGCGTCAAGCCTGAAGCGACCGAGGCCGAGATCAAGTCGGCCTATCGCAAGCTGGCGCGCAAGTTTCATCCGGACAAGAACAAGGAAGTTGGCGCCGAGGAGAAATTCAAGGCGATCAACGAAGCGAATGAAGTGCTCAAGGACGCGGAGAAACGACGGTCCTACGATCAGTTGCGTGCCGGCGGCTACCGGCAGGGTGAACAGTTCCGGCCGCCACCGGGCTGGCAGGGCCAGCAGGGTTTCGGCGACTCCGGCGATGGCGACTTCAGCGATTTCTTCGAAAGTCTGTTTGGTCGTGGCGCTGCCGGTGGTCCGCGCGCTCAGCCGCGCCCGCGGCGCGGACACGATGTGCAGGCGCAGGTCCAGATCGATCTGCAGACGGCGTTCGATGGTGGACGCACACGCTTGGCATTGCATGATCCGGCCGTCGGTGAGCGCGTGCTCGAAGTGAAGATTCCGGCTGGTATCCAGCCAGGACAGGTGATCCGCCTGTCTGGTCAGGGTCAGACTGGCATGGGCGGCGGACCCAAGGGTGATCTGCTGCTGGAAGTCGGCATTCGCGACGACGCGCGTTTTCGTCTGGACGGCCGCAACGTGGTGCATATCTTGCCGATCAGTCCGTGGGAGGCGGCACTCGGTGCCAGCGTGCCGGTGCCGACCCTCGCCGGTACGGTGGATCTGCGCATCCCGGCCGGTTCGCAATCGGGAAAGAAATTGCGCCTGAAAGGTCGCGGGATGCCGGGCGCGCATCCGGGCGATCAACTGGTGGAACTGTCGATCCGCGTGCCGTCGGCCGAAACCGATGCACAGCGTGCCGGCTATGAAGCCTTGCGCGACCAGTTCGAAGACTACGATCCGCGTCGCTGATCGCGCTACGACGAAACGAAAAAGCGGCGCCGTCGAGGCACTGCTTTTCTGTCATGTCACAGCGAACCGGATCAGCCAGGCAGGAATTCCTTCAGTGCCTTGACCAGTTCTTCTTCCTTGATCGGCTTGGTCACGTAGGCCTTGGCGCCCTGGCGCATGCCCCAGACCTTGTCGGT
>JBDTZX010000435.1:0-4063 GCA_040004895.1 Rhodanobacter sp.
GCCGAATTCGCCACGCTGATCCCGATGTCCGGCAGTTCGTATTCCTACGCGTACGCCACGCTGGGCGAGCTGGTGGCTTGGTTCATCGGCTGGAACATGGTGCTTGAATATGGCGTGTCCGCCTCGGCGGTGGCGGTCAGCTGGACCGGCTATTTCGTCAGCCTGCTGGATCATGTAGGCATCCACTTGCCCGCCGTGCTTACCAACGCGCCGCTTGCTTACACGAACGGCCACCTCGTCACGACCGGTGCACTATTCAACCTTCCGGCGGTCGGCATCGTGCTGGCGCTGACCTGGCTGTGCTACGTCGGCATCAAGGAATCCAGTCGCGCGAATCTCGCGATGGTGATCCTCAAGGTCGGGCTGATCCTGATCGTCATCGTGGCCGGCTGGCGCTACGTGAATCCGGCGTACTGGCACCCGTTCATTCCAGTCAGCCAAGGCCCTGAAAAATACGGTTGGGCGGGCATCATGCGCGCGGCGACACTGGTGTTCTTTGCCTACATCGGCTTCGAGGCCACCTCGACGGCCGCACAGGAAGCAAAGAATCCGCAGCGCGATCTGCCGATCGCCACGCTGACCTCGCTGGCTGTCTGCACGATCCTGTACATCGGCATTGCCGCGGTGATCACTGGCCTGCTTCCGTTCGACCAGCTCGGGACCAGCGAGCCGGTAGTCACCGCGGTGCGGGCGCATTCGCAGCTTGGCTGGCTGCGCTGGGTGGTCGAGTTCGGTGCGCTGATCGGGCTGTCGTCGGTGATCCTGGTGATGATCATCGCGCAGCCGCGCATCTTCATGATCATGGGCCGCGACGGCCTGTTGCCGCCCATATTCGCCAAGATTCACCCGCGGTATCACACACCGCACATCAACACCGTCATCACCGGCATCGGCATCGCCGCGCTCGCTGCCGTGTTTCCGCTCGACGTGCTCGGCGATCTCGTCTCGATGGGCACCCTGATTGCTTTCGTGGCGGTCTGCGCCGGCGTGCTGATCCTGCGCAAGACCCGACCCGAATTGCCGCGAACGTTCCGCGTTCCCTGGGCGCCGGTGACCTGCGTCCTGGGCGTGCTCAGCTGCCTGATGCTGCTGTACTGGGAAAACTGGTACCAGTGGCTGCTGCTGGGTATCTGGACCGTGCTGGGCATGGCGATCTATTTCGGTTACGGGCGCCGACACAGCCGGCTGCGTGCAAGCTCTGAGTTGCAGCAGGAGCGTAACGTCGCCTAAATTCGTCAACTGCTGGCGAATTCCGGCTAAAATCAGACACAGTCGTCGATATCCGGAAATGAGCGGTTGCTCGCTTCAATGCGACCCACTTCGCAGAATTTCTCATCAATTGTCAGGCAAGTTATTGAAATTGCTTGCCTTAACGAGAACTTTGCGAGAGAAAATTGACCGGCGACCATCCATTCGCCAATCGCGGGAGTATCATCCTCAGTCCGCGGGTTGATCACTTGGCAGTGGGCCCCGGATCGCCACTCGGCGCGTCAGTGGGGTCAGCTCCTCAGCCTGACGCGTCGAGCGGCACTTTTATCCGCGACATCGCCGACCTGCTCCGATTCATTCGTCCCGACCGCCTTGCGCGGATTTTTTTGCGCGCGGTATCTGGACCCGGAAATGAAAAGGCCGGCGATGATGCCGGCCTCCAGGATCATCGATGAAAAGCTCTGAATGCGATCAGGCTTTCTTCGGCGTATGCGATACGCACCAGCCCTTGGCGTTGACCGACTTGCCGGGAAACAGCTGGCATGGTCCGCGGCTGGTGGCGCCCCCGCTGTAGAACTGGCAGGTGGAGCACATGTCACCCGCCTTGTGCTTGGCGTTGGTCGAGGTGCTGCCGTCTTCCACGTAGCCGAGCGCCTTCGCAGTCGGGTCCGCCTCGGTCACCGGCGGCAGATCGGCTGCACGTGCGAATCGCGGCAACCCACCGATCACCACGGCAGCCACGGTCGTGCCAGCGGCCACTTTGAGAAATCGGCGACGCGATTCGATATCTTGTTCGTTCGACATGGGCAAGCCTCCGTCAGCTGAATGTTCCGGCGCACCCGCGCTGGATCTCCGGCGATGGTACGCCCAACGTCGCAATCGTTCCTGACTTGCGAGAATGGCTCTCATTCGGGTCCGTCCAGCCGCCTGGTCATGGTATAGTCGCCACCCATTTGGACGTCCAAACGCATGAGCCAGCGCCTGCCAGCCACGATCTCCGAAAACCGGTTCAATGCCTGCGCCGACGCCATTGCGGAGACCGCGCGCGAGCTGGCCTCACTGGGCTGGACTCCGGCGACCAGCAGCAATTTCTCGGTGCGTGTGGATGCCGATCACGCGGCCATCACCATCTCCGGGCGGCACAAGGGCAAGCTGGGTCGCGACGACATCATGCTGATCGACATGCAGGGTCAGCCTGTCAGGACCGAAGCGCGTCCGAGCGCCGAGACTGCCTTGCATACCCAGCTTTATCGTCGCTGGCCGCAGATCGGTGCGGTGCTGCACACGCACTCGCGCACGCAAAGTGTGGCATCGCGCCTGTTTGCCGCAGACGGCGCGATCCGCCTGCAGGGCTGGGAACTGCAGAAGGCCATTGCGGGATACAGCACACATGACAGCGTGCTCGAGATCCCGGTATTCCCGAACACCCAGCACATGCCCGAACTGGTCGCCCGGGTCGATGCCTGGCTGGACCAGGGCAAACCGCTGCATGCCTATCTGATCGACGGCCACGGCATTTATACCTGGGGCCGCGACATGGCCGAAACGCACCGTCACCTCGAAGCCCTTGAGTTCCTGCTCGGCTGCGAACTGGATCTCCGAAAGCTGAGGGCATCATGAGCCGCCTGCGCATCTTCGACGAATCACAACCGCAATCGCCGCTGGCCGAATACTTCAGCCATGCCGCGATCACCGATGAGCTCGGCAAGGTGGGCGTGCGCTTTGAACAATGGGAAGCCAGCCAGCCGATCGCTCCGGGCGCCAGCCAGGATGAAGTGATCGCCGCCTATCGCGCGGACATTGACCGGCTGATCGGCGAGAAGGGCTATCAGTCGCTGGATGTGATCAGCCTCGCGCCCGATCATCCCGATCGCGCCGCGCTGCGGCAGAAGTTTCTCAGCGAGCACACCCACAGCGAGGACGAAGTGCGTTTCTTCGTTGCCGGCTCGGGGCAGTTCACCCTGCATGTCGAGGGCAAGGTCTACGATATCCTGTGCGAAAAAGGTGACCTGATCGGCGTGCCCGACGGCACCCGCCACTGGTTCGACATGAGCGAGTCGCCCTACTTCGTGGCGATCCGCCTGTTCACCAGCAAGGACGGCTGGGTCGCGCAGTTCACCGGGGACGAGATCGCGCAGAACTTCCCGCGCATGCAGCCGCATCCGGCTACGCCGCGCTGAGCCCATACTTCCATGCAAGGATTGCCGCGGCCGCCGCGTGCAGTTGTTTCCCATGCTGACCCATCCATTCACGCTGCCAAGCTCATGACCGACATCCGCGCCATCGTCACCGATATCGAAGGCACCACCAGCTCGATCAGCTTCGTGCGCGACGTGCTGTTTCCCTACGCGCGCAAACGTCTGCCGGCTTTTGTGGAAACCCATGGCGACCTGCCCGAGGTGCAGCACTGGCTGCACGAGGCAGCGAAGGAAGTCGGGCTGATCGAAGCGACCCGGCAGGAAGTCCTCGAACTGCTGCTGCAGTGGATCGATCAGGATCGCAAGTCCACCGCGTTGAAAGCCTTGCAGGGAATGATCTGGAAGGAAGGCTACGTGGCCGGCGACTATCGCGCGCACATGTATCCCGAAGTGGCCGCCCGGCTGCGCGCCTGGCGTGCGGAGGGGTTGCATCTGTATGTCTATTCCTCCGGCTCGGTGCAGGCGCAACAGCTGCTCTTCACTTACAGCGATGCCGGCGACCTGACGCCCTTGCTGGCCGGCTATTTCGATACCGAAACCGGCCCGAAGCGCGAGCCGCAATCCTATCGGCGCATCGCCGAGGCGATCGATGAGCTGCCCCGGCACATCCTGTTCCTGTCCGACATCGTCGAGGAACTCGATGCGGCGAAGGCGGC
>JBDTZX010000313.1:0-4057 GCA_040004895.1 Rhodanobacter sp.
GCGATCGTGTTCGGCAGCGTGCTTTCGCCGTGGTTGACCTTGAGCCGCTGCAGCGCGGAGATCATCGCGCCACGGCCGGCGAACCTGGCGCCTGCCGCATCCGCGCGGAACTCGCGCCAGCGCGAGAACGCCGCCACGATCATCGAGGCGAACAGGCCGAACACCACCTGCAGCACCATCACCACCACGAAATAGCCGATGCCGCCGCCACGGTTGTTGCCGCCGCCGATCCAGCTGTCCACCGCGCGGCCGACGAGGCGCGCGGCCAGGATCACCAGCGTGTTGAGCACGCCCTGGATCAGGGTCAGCGTGACCATGTCGCCGTTGGCCACGTGGCCGATCTCGTGGCCGAGCACGGCGGTGATCTGCTCGCGATCCATCTGCTGCAGCAGGCCGGAACTTACGGCGACCAACGCATGGTTTTTGGTCATGCCGGTGGCGAACGCATTCATCTCCGGCGCGTCGTAGATGGCCACCTCGGGCATGCCGATGCCGGCGTTTTGCCCGTGCCGGCGGATGGTGTCGAGCAGCCAGCGCTCGGTCTCGTTCTGCGGCTGCACGATGACCCGCGCGCCGGTGGACCATTTGGCGATCATCTTCGACATCGCCAATGAAATGAACGCGCCGCCCATGCCGAACACGGCGGCGAATGCGAGCAGCCCGCCCATGCCGCCATAGCCGCGGCTGGCGGCCATCTGGTCGATGCCGAACAGGTGGCAGACGATGCTCAGCAGGAGCAGGACGGCGAGGTTGGTGCCGATGAAAAGGGCGATGCGACGCATGGCTGTCTCTCTATTGTGGCAGTCATGAAAGGGGTGGACTGTGCAACAAGATTCGGGGCGGCAGCTGCTGCTTTCAAGAGCAGGCACGGCGTCCGCGCCTCGGTGAATGCGCGATCTGCCTCTAACATGCGCCGATGACCTGTCGCGGCCGCTTTGCTCCCTCGCCCACCGGACCACTGCATTTCGGTTCGCTGGTGGCCGCGGTGGGCAGCTGGCTGTGCGCGCGACATGCGGGCGGCGAGTGGCTGCTGCGGATGGAGGACATCGATCCGCCGCGCGAGGTGGCCGGTTCGGCGGCGTCGATCCTGGCCGCGTTGCCGGTGTTCGGAATGGTGGCGGATGCGCCGGCACTGTTTCAGTCGCAGCGCATCGCGGCGTACGACGCCGCATTCGGGCAGCTGCGCGCACGCGATCTCGTGTTTCCGTGCTGGTGCAGCCGCAGCGAGCTGGCGCTCAACGGTGAGATGCATCGCGACGGGCGTTGCGTGGCGACGGCGGACGGCGGACGCGCTCCCGCCTGGCGCATGCGCGTGCCGAATCTCGACGTGACATTCGACGATGCACTGCAGGGAGCGCAGCGCCAGAATCTGCGTGAGATCGCGGGCGATTTCGTGATACGCCGCGTCGAAAGCCTGTATTCCTATCAGCTCGCCTGTGTGGTGGACGACGCGTTCCAGGGCGTGACCGAGGTGGTGCGTGGCGCCGACCTGCTCGATTCCACCGCGCGGCAGATCTGGCTCCAACGTTGCCTGGGCCTGCCAACACCGACGTATCGCCATCTGCCGCTGGTGCTGGATGCCGAGGGCCGCAAACTGTCGAAATCCAGTCATGCCTTTGCGCTCGATCCGGGCGATCCGCTGCCGGCCTTGCGGCGCGCGCTGGATTTCCTGCAGGTGCCGGTTCCGGCAGTCGCCGACAGCGCGGACAATCTGCTGGTGCAGGCGCTGGCGGCGTTCGACCCGGCACTTTTGCCGCAATGCAGCGGTCACTCTGCCGGCTGAAACGCTATAAAGCATGGGTGCCGTCGTTGTTCGCGACCAGCTGCAACAGTCGTCCCCGATGATGCCGGCCCCAGCCCTCGCCCTTCACTCAGGAGTTCAACGGACATGACACAGCGCACGGCATTGGTCACAGGCGGCACCGGCGGTATCGGCAGCGCGATCATTCGTTACCTGGCGGGACAAGGACACAAGGTCGCCACCAACTACCGTGACGCCGCGAAAGCCGAAACCTGGCGCGCGGCCATGGCGAAGGACGGCATCGAGGTGTGCATGGTGCAGGGTGACGTATCGGATCCGGAAGCCTGCGTGGCGATGGTGCGCGCGATCGAGGAAAAATGCGGGCCGGTGGAAATTCTGGTCAACAACGCCGGGATCACCCGCGACACCACCTTCCACAAGATGAACTACCAGCAGTGGACGGACGTGATCAACACCAACCTCAACTCGTGCTTCAACGTCACCCGCGCGGTGATCGAAGGCATGCGTTCGCGCAAGTGGGGCCGCATCGTGCAGATCAGTTCGATCAATGGCCAGAAAGGCCAGTACGGCCAGGCCAACTACGCGGCAGCGAAGGCCGGCATGCACGGCTTCACGATTTCGCTGGCGCAGGAGAACGCGAAGTTCGGCATCACCGTCAACACCGTCTCGCCCGGCTACGTGGCCACCGACATGGTGATGGCGGTGCCCGAGGAGGTTCGCGCCAAGATCGAGGCGCAGATCCCCATCGGTCGCCTCGGCAAGCCGGAAGAAATCGCCCACGCCGTGGCCTTCTTCGCCGGCGAGGAAACCAGCTGGATGACCGGCGCCAACCTGGCGATCAACGGTGGGCAGTACATGGGTTGGTGAGATTCGACTTTTCCATTCGGGCAGGAAGTCGCAATGACGATCTGCTCCCTCCCCCTCCTGGGGAGGGTTGTGGTGGGGAGTTCGGGCGGCCTCGAACTTCATGCAAGGCGGCTTCGGTTTACTGCGTGGCAAGCACCCGGCTCCCCATCCGCCCTTCGGGCACCTTCCCCACCAGTGGGGAAGGATTCGCTACGTAGCCAGCAGCTTCGATCGCCGTCTCCACAGGCCGGAAGGATCGGCTACGGAGCCAGCAGCTTCTCGATCACCCTGCCTGTTGCCGCGAACGCGAACGCGCCGGTGACATGCGTCGCCGCGCCGAGCCCGCCGCCGCAGGCGAGGTTCAACGGATCGCCGCCGGGCGGACGGTTGCCGCCGACGCTGCCATCGGGTTGCGGGTATTGCACGTTCTGCAGCGAATAGACGGCTGAAACGCCGAAGTAGCGATCCGGGTTGCGCGGGAAATTGAAGTCGGTGCGGAGCTTCTTGCGGATCAGGCTGAACATCGCGTCGTGCTCGGTGCGCGAGAGATCGCGCACGCGGATCTGGGTGGAGTCGGTGCGCCCGCCGGCCGAGCCCACGCTGACGATCGGCAGCTTGCGCCGGCGACACCAGGCGATCGTCTCCAGCTTCACCCGAAATGCGTCGCAGGCATCCAGCACCACGTCATAGCCGCGGTCGAGCAGTTCGTCCAGCGTCGATGGGGTGAGGAAACGTTCGATCGCTTCCAGCCGGATCGCCGGATTGATCGCGTGCACACGCGTCGCCATCACGCCGACCTTGGTCTTGCCGTATTCGCCATCCAGCGCATGCAGCTGGCGATTGGTGTTGGACACACAGACTTCATCGGCATCGATCAGGGTGAGTCGGCCGACGCCACTGCGCGCCAGCGCTTCGGCCGCCCAGGAACCGACCCCGCCGATGCCGATCACGCAGACATGCGCCTGTGACAGCTTGCCGATGCTGCCGACACCGTAAAGACGCTCGACGCCATGGAAGCGCTCGCTCGGAAAAGTCGTCGGCTCGCTCATGCGCGCGTGCTGCCGGAAGGTCTGATCATCGGATGGGCCAGGTCGTGATGGTTCGATGGACAGTCATTTTATCGTGCATGGAAGCGCAGCGCCTTGGCAGGTTATCCTCGTGGCCCATTTCACTGCAACAGGAACTGACCCATGCGTGTTGCCCTGATGATCCTGCTTGGACTGGTGATCGGCGTGCTCGGCACGGTCAACGTGATGAACACGCTGAACGCGCGCAACCCGATGCCCAAGGCGGTGATGCACACCATGGATTACCACATGGGCGAGCTGGGCACGGCGCTGAAGTCGAAGCAATGCGATGCCGCGTCGATCAAGCATCATCTGGAGCGGCTGCAATCCACTGCCACCGACATCGTGCCGGTGTTCGGCATGTCGGAAAAGGAATTCACCG
>JBDTZX010000399.1:0-4033 GCA_040004895.1 Rhodanobacter sp.
CGTCCGATGAAGCCGCTGTCGATCTGGTGCATGGCCGGGCTGGCTGCATGCGTGTCGAACGGATGCGCGCAGAAGTCGCCGCAGGGGTCGGATCCGACACCCGCCGCCGTTGCGCGTCCGATCGCGCCCAGCGCCTTTGTCCCGCCATCCGAAACGCAGATACCGGATGGTCCACTCGGCGATGTGATCCGTCACGGACGCGACATCTTCATCGACACGCCGGCCCGGGCCAGCGCGTATGTGGGTAACGGACTCACCTGCAGCAACTGCCATATGGATGCAGGACGACTGGCCAACGCGTCGCCGCTGTGGGGTGCCTATGGCATGTACCCGCAGTACCGCAAGAAGACCGGTCAGGTGAACACCTTCGGCGAACGGATGCAGGGCTGCTTTCTCTACAGCATGAACGGCAAGGCGCCGGCCTTGGACAGTGCCGAGATGGTCGCGCTGGAAACCTACGCGTGGTGGCTGGCCAAAGGCGCGCCGGTCGGGGTGAAGCTCGCAGGGGCCGGCTATCCGAAACTCGCCAGGCCGCCGCTGCCAGCCAGCTACGCGCGTGGCGAGAAACTCTATGAAAAGGATTGCGCGTTGTGCCACGGCGGCGACGGGCAGGGTCAGCAGGTGGCCGGGCGCAATGTATTTCCGCCGCTGTGGGGACCGCAGTCGTTCAACTGGGGCGCCGGCATGCATCAGCTGGACAGTGCGGCCGGATTCATCAAGGCCAACATGCCGTTGAGTCGCGGCGGCATGCTCAGCGATCAGGATGCGTGGGACGCGGCGATGTTCATGAATGCGCATGAGCGTCCGCAGGATCCACGCTACAACGGCAACCTGGCCGAGACGCGAAAGAAATATCACGACACACCCGACTCGTTGTACGGCACCGAGGTGAATGGTCATCTGCTGGGCGCGCCTTCCGCAGTCCACTGACGTTTTCATCGAAAGGGCGTCTTGCTGCGGCAAACCTGTAGAGCCATCCGTATGCATAGGCATGTACATCGTTGAACATGCGAAACAAGCAAGAATGCATTCGTTCCAGCCCGTGACTATCGCTGACGCGTTGATCGGCGGTTCGGTCGAGCTGCCGGCATGAACGCCATAACCTGACCTGGAACACGTCATGCAGCGTCCCGAAGTGAAGGCATTTTTCCATTCACCGACAAATACTTTCAGCTACGTGGTGTGGGATCCGGCCACGATGCAGGCGGCGGTCATCGATGCCGTGCTGGATTACGATGCGGCGCCCGGACACATCCACCACGAATCGGCCGATGCGGTGATTGCGTTCGTGCAGGTGGAGGGGTTGGACGTGGCATGGGTGATCGACACCCACGTGCATGCCGATCACCTCTCGGCCGCCGCATACATCCAGTCGAAAATCGGCGGTCGACTCGCCATCGGCGAACACATCCGCACGGTGCAGCGCTCTTTCGGCAAACTGTTCAACGCCGGCCCCGAATTCAGCAGTGACGGCGGTCAGTTCGATCATCTTTTCGTGGATGGCGAGCGCTACATGGTCGGCAGCATCGAGGCGACGGCGATCTACACGCCGGGTCACACGCCGGCGTGCATGACGCATCTGATCGGTGACGCGGCGTTCGTCGGCGACACGTTGTTCATGCCCGACTATGGCACTGCCCGTTGCGACTTCCCCGGTGGCGATGCCGCCACCTTGTATCGCTCGATCCAGAAAATCTTCGCCTTGCCGGATGAAACGCGGATGTTCCTGTGCCACGACTACAAGGCTGCCGGTCGCGACGAATTCGTGCACGAGACCACCGTGGCGGCGCAGCGCCGGGACAACATCCACGTGCACGCAGGCATCGCGCAAGCCGGGTTCGTCGCGATGCGCACGAAGCGCGATGCGACGCTGTCGATGCCGCAACTGATCCTGCCGTCGGTGCAGGTGAACATGCGCGCCGGGCACCTGCCGCCGGCCGAAGACAATGGTGTGCGTTACCTGAAGATTCCGCTGGACTCGATGTGAATCGGCGATGCCACCTGCTCAGCGAGGAGAACATCCATGCAGCTTCACAAGCTTACCGAACAACTCAGCGTGGCCGCGCAGATATCGCCGGAAGACATGGCCGATCTTGCGGCAGCCGGCTTCCGCAGCGTGATCAACAATCGCCCGGATGGCGAAGCTCGCGATCAGCCGGCCAGCGCACTGCTGGCCGCGACGGCGGCAGAGCACGGCCTCGATTACCGTTACCTGCCGGTGGTTCCCGGTCAGTTGTCCGACGAGGCCGCCGCCGATTTTGCCGATGCGTTACGCAACCTGCCCGCACCGGTACTGGCGTTTTGCCGCACTGGCACGCGCTCCACTTCGATCTGGGCACTGCAGGCAGCGGGCGATGCAGACGCGATTCTCGGCGTGGCGCGCCAGGCCGGATATGACCTGGCATCGTTGCGACCCCGATTGCTGGCGCGGACCGGTCGATGAGCGCATCGAGGAAATCCCGATGAATCATCTGGCAATGATGCACGGGCTGCTCGCGATGGCGTGTGGTTCGCTGGTCGGTTTCTCGCTGGCGCTGATCGGCGGCGGTGGCTCGATTCTCGCCACGCCATTGTTGCTCTACGTGGTCGGCATCCGTGATCCGCATCTGGCGATCGGCACCAGTGCGATGGCGGTGGCGGCGAACGCGTATGCCAACCTGATTCCGCACGCGCGCGCCGGTCATGTGCGCTGGAAGGTCGCGTTCACCTTCGCGGCAACCGGCGTCATCGGTGCGCTGGTCGGCTCGACCATCGGCAAGGCGATCAACGGACAGCACCTGCTGGCCTTGTTTGCGCTGCTGATGCTGGTGGTGGCCACGCTGATGTTGCGCGGGCGACGCGGCGGCACGCCAGATCGCTATCCATTGCCACACATGTTTCCGCGGCTGGGCGCGGTGGGTTTCGGCGCGGGCAGCCTGTCGGGCTTCTTCGGCATCGGCGGCGGCTTCCTGATCGTGCCGGGCCTGATGTTCGCCAGCGGCATGGAGATCATTTATGCGATCGGCACCTCGCTGTTCGCCGTCGGTACGTTCGGGCTCACCACCGCGGCCAACTACGCGATCTCCGGCCTGGTCGACTGGCCGGTCGCGGCCGAGTTCATCGGCGGCGGCATCCTCGGCGGCTGGCTCGGTGCATTGGGTGCGAAGCGGCTGGCAAAGACCCGCGGTGCACTCCACCTGATCTTCGCGCTGGCGATCATCGCGGTCGCGATCTTCATGCTGGTCAAAAGCCTGCGCGCCTGAGCCGTGGTGGCTATGGGCGGGGGAAGACCTTCGCGTTGTACAGCCATGCCTCACAATGAGCGCTGGCAATTCCAGGAATGACGAGTGATCTACGTACTGCTGAGCGTCGCATGCAGCGTGCTGGTGTCGGTGCTGCTGAAACTGGCACGGCGTTTCGATATCGACATCGGCCAGGCCATCGCGTGGAACTACGTGGTGGCGAGCGCGCTCACTGCACTGGTGTTGCAACCGTCGCTGACGACGCTGCGCGAACCTGCCGCACCGTGGCTGGCGCTGGTCGGGCTGGGCGTGCTGCTGCCGACGATCTTTCTCGCGTTGGGCGCGTCAGTGCGGCATGCCGGCATCGTGCGCAGCGATGCCGCGCAACGGTTGTCGCTGCTGATCTCCTTGCTGGCGGCGTTCGTGTTGTTCGGCGAACAGCTCAGCGCATTCAAGTCGGTCGGCATTGTCGTGGGTTTGCTGGCGCTGCTGTGCATGGTGTGGCGTAGCGGCACGGGCGCAAAGAGCGACGGCGTTGCCGGCTGGCTGTATCCGCTGCTGGTGCTTGGTGGTTTCGGGGCCATCGACATTCTGTTCAAGCGCGTGGCATTGGCTGGCGTGCCGCTCGGCGCATCGCTGCAGGCGATGTTTGCATTGGCATTGCTTGTCGCGTTCGCGCTGCAGCTGTGGCGACGCGTGCGAGAGAACGTCCACTTCACGGCACACAGCGCAGTTGGCGGTGTGGCCCTCGGGCTGGCCAACTTCGGCAACATCCTGTTCTACCTGCGCGGGCACCGCGCCTTGCCGCAGCA
>JBDTZX010000155.1:0-4006 GCA_040004895.1 Rhodanobacter sp.
CCAGCGAGCAGACGCATGAGCTGATCCGTGGCGCACTGGATCGCTCGCCGCTTTATACCGGCCAGATCGAAGGCACCGGCCCGCGCTACTGCCCGTCGATCGAAGACAAGGTGGTACGTTTCGCCGACAAGAGCTCGCATCAGATCTTCATCGAGCCGGAGGGTCTGGATACGTTTGAGCTTTATCCGAACGGGATCTCCACCTCGCTGCCGTTCGATGTGCAGCTGGCGCTGGTCCGCTCGATCAAGGGCTTCGGACAGGCACACATCACCCGCCCCGGCTACGCGATCGAATACGACTATTTCGATCCACGCGGATTGCAGCCGTGGCTGGAAACGAAGGCAATCGCCGGGCTGTATTTCGCTGGCCAGATCAACGGTACGACCGGCTATGAGGAAGCTGCAGCACAAGGACTGCTCGCGGGACTTAACGCGGCGCGCGGCGCACACGGCAAGGCACCCTGGTTTCCGCGCCGCGACGAGGCGTACATCGGCGTGCTGATCGACGACCTCACCAGCAATGGCACCATCGAGCCATACCGCATGTTTACCTCGCGCGCCGAATACCGGCTGCACCTGCGCGAGGACAATGCCGATCTGCGTCTGAGCGAAACCGGTCACGGACTTGGCATCGTGTCGCAACAGCGGTTCGATGCCATGCGCACGAAACGCGATGCGGTCGAGCGCGAGACGCAGCGGCTCGGCGCGCTGTGGGCAGCGCCGAACAATGCACTCGGAGCAGCGCTGGAACAGCAGTTGGGCGTCGTCGTGAGCCGCGAGATCAACGCGCTGGATCTGCTGCGCCGGCCGGAGCTCGATTACACCAGGCTGATGGCCGTGACCGAACTCGGTCCGGCCGTCAGCAGCGACGAGGTCGCTGCGCAAGTCGAGGTGCAGGTGAAATATGCCGGCTATCTCGAACGCCAGCGCGAGGAGATCGAGCGCCAGCGTCGACACGAACATACCGGTATTCCCGCCAACTTCGACTACGACAAGGTGCGCGGTTTGTCGGCCGAGGTGCTGCTCAAGCTCAAGCGCACGCTGCCCGCGACGATAGGCCAGGCCGCGCGCGTCAGCGGGGTGACGCCGGCAGCGATTTCACTGCTGCTGGTACACCTGAAACGGCGCGAGGCGGCCTGACGTCAAGCACGGCGGTCCGCACCCACAGGCCCTTTGCCAACGGTCACAGCGGCAGGCCCGGCTTCCGGAACCGGTGAGCAGCAGAATCCCGTGCCGGCCATGGCATCATGCGGCTTTGACCAACATGGGGAGCGCGCGATGGAAATCTGGATCGGTCGGGATGGCGAACGACATGGCCCGTACAAGGAAGATGACGTGCGCCAGTGGCTGCGCAGCGGACAGGTGAGTCGCGATGATCTGGCCTGGTACGAAGGACTCGCCGACTGGCAGCCACTGTCGGTGCTGTTCCCTGATGCAGTCGCCAGCACACCGGCTTCGGTGGTTTCGGTCACGTCCGTTCCATTGCCGCAGACCACCACCGCCGCTCTCGAAGACTACGCCGGTTTCTGGAAACGCGTGGCGGCGTACATCCTGGATTTCATCGTCTTGTTCATCCCGAACCTGATCATCCAGAAACTCATGGGCGGCGACGCGGCGCAGGAGACGATGCGGCAGACCATGCTGGCGTCGCCGGGTGATCTGCATGTCGTCGTGGCGGCCTACAACCAGTACTACGCAACCATGTGGCCAGCGGTACTGATCATCACCGTGCTGACCTGGCTGTATTTTGCCATCTGCGAGAGTTCGGCATGGCAGGGCACGGTGGGCAAGCTGGCACTGGGGATCCGCGTCACCAATTCCCGCGGAGTACGGATTGGTTTCCTGCACGCCACCGGCCGCTTTTTCGGGAAATATCTCAGCGCGATCATCCTGTGCATCGGTTTCGTGATGGTCGCCTGGACACGCCGGAAGCAAGGGCTGCACGACATCATCGCCAGCACACTGGTGTTGAATGGCCGCGCCAGCGAGTTCAAGCCGATACCGTCATCCGGCAACAACTCGTTCAGCGCCTGATCAACGGTACCTGCGACGGCGCCAGGGCGATGATGCCTGGCGCCGTTTCTGTTTGGTCCGCTGCGGCTGCCGGATGCCGCTTGTTATCATCGGCAGCCTGCCTTCAGCGCATCACGTTTTTTACAGCAAGGAACCGACAGTCGCTCATGCTCAGCATCGAACAACGTATTGCCCAGGATATCGCCGCCACCACCGATCAGGTGAAGGCAGCGGTCGAGCTTCTCGATGGCGGCGCCACCGTGCCGTTCATCGCGCGCTATCGCAAGGAAGTCACCGGCGGTCTCGACGATACCCAGCTGCGTCGACTGGAGGAACGGCTGCAGTATCTGCGTGAACTGGAAGATCGTCGCGCGGTGATCCTCGCCAGCATCGAGGAACAGGGCAAGCTGTCTGATGTGCTGAAGAACGACCTGCTCGCTGCCGACACCAAGGCGCGGCTGGAGGACCTGTACCTGCCATTCAAACCGAAGCGTCGCACCAAGGCACAGATCGCCCGCGAGGCCGGGCTCGAACCGCTGGCGCTCGGCCTGCGGGAAGATCCGACGCGCTCGCCGGAGACGTTTGCCGAACGCTTTGTCGATCCGGACAAGGGCATTGCCGATGCGCGTGCCGCACTGGATGGCGCGCGCGCGATCCTGATGGAATCGATCGCCGAGGACGCACAGCTGGTGGGTGAACTGCGCGACTGGCTGTGGGCCAAAGGCCAGATCCGCGCCAAGGTCGTGGCCGGCAAGGAAAACGACGGCGCGAAGTTCCGCGATTATTTCGACCACGTCGAGCCGCTCGGAAAGATTCCCTCGCACCGCCTGCTGGCGCTGATGCGCGCGCGCAACGAAGGCATCATCGAACTGGAACTCGGCCCGGCCGTCGACAGCGAGCAGGGCCACGCGGAAGGCGAAGGTCGGGTGGCTGCACACGCCGATATCCAGAACCGTGGCCGCGCCGCCGATGCCTGGTTGCGCGAAACGGTGCGGCTGACCTGGCGCGTCAAGCTGCACCTGCATCTCACCCTGGATCTGTTCGGTCGCGTGCGCGAAGGTGCGGAGGATCAGGCGATCCGCGTTTTTGGCGACAACCTGAAGGACTTGATGCTGGCCGCACCGGCTGGTGCGAAGACGGTGATGGGTCTGGACCCCGGTATCCGCACCGGCGTGAAGCTGGCGATCGTCGATGCCACCGGCAAGGTGCTGGCCACCGACGTGATCTATCCGCACGAACCGCGTCGGCAGTGGGACGAATCAGTGGCGCGCATCGCCGCGTTGAGCAAGAAGCACGGCGTGAACCTGATCTCGATCGGCAACGGCACCGCGTCGCGTGAAACCGACAAGCTGGCGGGCGAGGTGATGAAAAAGCACGCCGCGCTCCATCTGTCCAAGGTGGTGGTCAGCGAGGCCGGTGCCTCGGTGTACTCCGCTTCGGAAATGGCGGCAAAGGAATTCCCCGATCTCGACGTCACCTTGCGCGGCGCCATTTCGATCGCGCGCCGCCTGCAGGATCCGCTGGCAGAACTGGTGAAGATCGAACCGAAGGCGATCGGGGTCGGGCAGTATCAGCACGATGTCAACCAGATCAAGCTGGCGCGTGCGCTCGATGCACGCGTCGAGGATTGTGTCAACGCGGTCGGCGTCGACGTGAATACCGCGTCGGCCGCGCTGCTTTCGCGCGTCGCCGGATTGAGTGCCGGCGTCGCCGAGAACGTGGTGAAGCATCGCGACGCCCACGGCCCGTTCGCGAACCGCAAGGCGCTGCTGAAGGTGCCGCGACTGGGCGACAAGGCGTTCGAGCAGTGCGCAGGTTTTCTGCGCGTGTCCAATGGCGACAACCCGCTGGATGCCAGTGCGGTGCATCCGGAGTCGTATCCGGTGATCGAACGGATCATCGCGCAGTGCGGGCGCGAGGTGCGGTCGATCATCGGTGACGCCGGCTTCCTGCGCGGACTCAAGCCCGAGCAGTTCACCGATGCACGTTTCGGC
>JBDTZX010000361.1:0-4004 GCA_040004895.1 Rhodanobacter sp.
TGTCCGAGCAGATGGGGTTTCTGCAGAACTCCGTCGGCGCGGTGGCCGGTCCGTTCGATTCGTTTCTGGCGATGCGCGGCCTGAAAACGCTGCACTTGCGCATGCAGGCGCATTGCGCCGGCGCAATGGAACTGGCGCCGTGGCTGGAAAAGCATCCGGCAGTCGATCGGGTGATCTATCCCGGCCTGAAGAGTCATCCGCAGCACGCATTGGCCAGGCGCCAGATGGATGGCTTCGGCGGCATCATCACGATCGAGGTCAAGGGTGGGCTGAAAAAAGCCAGGCGCATGCTGGAACGTTGCGAACTCTTCGCGCTGGCCGAATCGCTGGGCGGTGTCGAAAGCCTGATCGAGCACCCCGCGATCATGACCCACGCCTCGGTCCCGGCTGCCAACCGCAAACGGCTGGGCATCAGCGACGGGCTGGTGCGGCTGTCGGTCGGTGTGGAGGATATTGCCGATCTGCGCGAAGAACTGAGCCGGGCGCTGGCGTGATGCAGCCGACATCATCGCGTTTCTCCGTGACCGGAATGAAGACGGTTGCCGGACGCTCGCCAGACCGCAGGCTTTGCTGATGTTCAAGCATTCTGTCTCGCCGCTCTCGTTGCTGCGCAGCACCTGGAAAAACCGGGAGCTGATCGTGCAGCTGACGCGAAAGGACGTCATCGGGCGTTACAAGGGCTCGCTGTTCGGCCTGGCGTGGTCGTTCATGAGCCCGCTGTTCATGCTCGGCATCTATACGCTGTTCTTCACCGAGGTGTTCCATGCGCGCTGGGGCGGCATGGGCGATGGCAAGGGCGGGTTTGCAACCGCCTTGTTCGCGGGTCTGATCATCTACACGCTATTCGCCGAATCGATTTCCCGCGGCAGCCAGCTGGTGACGGACAACGCGAACTATGTCACCAAGGTTATCTTCCCGCTGGAAATTCTTCCTTGGGTTTCCACGCTCACCGCGCTCTATCACGCGCTGGCAAGCCTGATTGTGCTGGCCCTGTTCTCGCTGATCTTCACCGGCCATATTGCGACGACCTTCCTGCTGTTCCCGGTCGTGTTGCTGCCGCTGGTGCTGATCTCGAACGCCGCCGGATGGTTGCTCGCGTCGCTGGGCGTCTACGTGCGTGACGTGGGGCAGATGACCAGCCTGATCGTGCTTGCCTTGCTGTACACCTCGCCGGTGTTCTTCCCGCTCGAAAACCAGAAACCTGCCGTACAGGCGGTGATGCACTTTAATCCGTTGACACTGCTTATCGTCCAGGCGCGCAACGTCCTGTTGTGGGGCATATGGCCGGACTGGTCGGCGTTGGCGATCTACACGGCCGGCGCGCTGGTTGCCTGCTGGCTGGCCTACGCCTGGTTCCAGCGTACCCGTGCGGGATTCATCGATGTCCTCTGAAATCATCAAGACGCCGCATGCGGGACCACTGATCCGTGCCAGGGGCATCGGCAAGCGCTACCTCAGCTATGCGCAGCCACATCATCGTCTGATGCAGATGATGGGCCGCAAGAGTTATGCGCGGGAATTCTGGGCGCTGCGCGACTTCGATCTCGAAGTCTGGCCGGGCGAGACGATCGGCATCATCGGCAAGAACGGTTCCGGCAAGTCCACACTGCTGCAGATCATCTGCGGCTTGATCGAGCCGACCACCGGCGATATTGAAGTCAACGCCCGCGTCGCTGGCCTGCTCGAACTCGGTGCCGGCTTCAATCCGGAATTCACCGGCCTGGAAAACGTTTATCTGAAAGCCGGCCTGCTCGGCATGGGGCGCGCACAGGTCGACGCGAAGCTCGATTCCATCCTCGCATTCGCCGAGATCGGCGACTTCGTCAATCAGCCGGTGAAGACCTATTCCAGCGGCATGTTCGTGCGGCTGGCCTTTGCGGTGGCGGTGGCGGTCGAGCCCGACGTGCTGGTGGTCGACGAGGCGCTGGCGGTGGGCGATGCGTATTTCCAGCGCAAATGCCACCGGCGCATCCAGGAATTGCAGGAGTCCGGCAGCACGTTGCTGCTGGTCACCCATTCCACCGACGCCGTGGAGCGCATGTGCAGTCGCGGTGTGGTGGTCAATGCCGGCAGCAAGATCTACGACGGTCCGGTGCGTGGCGCGATTTCCGATTATCTGAAGCTGATTTTCGGTGCCCACGTCGCCGATTCCGCCGGCAAGGCGACGGCCGTGAAGGTGCTGGGCGAAACGTCTGACGAGGCGCTCGATGTGCTGCTCACCTCGGGCAATGACGACGTGCTTTCGCAACGCAGCGGCTACAACCGCGACGAGATCCGCGTCGGCAACGGCAACGCGCTGGTAGCCGACCTGCATGTGGTGGGGCAGACCGGCGTGCCGATGCTCGCACCCGGGCAGGCAGCGGAAATTCTGGTCAAGTACGTTTTCAAGCTGCCGGTTGGACGGGTCATTTTCGGCATGCAGATCCGGACGCCCGAAGGCGAGCTGGTCTACAGCACCAATACCTTTCTGGAGAGTGGCGAGGCGTTCCACTATGACGAAGGCGACGTCGTGGTGGTGCGCTGGAAATTCAAGGCGCATCTGATCCCCAAGCAGTACCTGATGATGTTCGGCATCTCGCAGTTCGACGAATTCGGGCAGGACACCGTCGCCATCGATCGGCGTTCGGATGTGATGGTGCTGGCGATTCTCGGCGACACCGGCGCCGCGCAGGGGGTTGCCAACCTGCAGGTAAAGTTCGATGTTGAAGCGGTAACCGCAACGAAAGGCAACAAGGCACTCAGCGATATCGGTTAGCCGACGCCCATCGGCATGGTTCTGCCTTCAGGAATTCCACATTGCGCACCACGTTGAACATCGAAGATCTGCTCTTCATCTCAGCCCCCAACGGCGGCGGACTTTTTCATGCGCATCGCCACCTGCTGATGCCGTTGACGAACGAGGATACGACCGGAATTTCACTCAGTGGGGAAGGCATCGTCTGGTGCGTGCAGTCCGACGGTGGTCGCTGGTTCCGCGAAGTTCGCCAGGGCGCGCTCTCCACCGCATCCGCGGCGGAGGGTCCGCTGGATCTGCATGACGTGCTGTCGACCGCGGACGGCAACTATGCCGTGTTCACCGAAACCAACCGTGTGGTCCGGCTCGACCATGCGTTCCAGGTGCAGGAGAGCTGGAGTTTCGGTGACGAGCCCGACAGCGCGCATGTCAACTGCATCGCAATGCACGACGGACGCCTGATCGCGTCGATGTTCGGCGCGTTTGCCACGCACCGGGGCTACAAGGGCAAGACCCGCCGTTCCGGCCAGGTCATCGATGTGCGAAGCGGTGACGTGCTGATCGAAAAGCTGTCGCAGCCGCATTCGCTGGTGACCGTCGGCGAGCAGCTGTGGCTGTGCAGCTCCGAAGACCGCGCGGTTCATGTCTACGACAGGAATTTCCGGCTGGAACGCGAACGGACTCTGCCCGGATACACCCGTGGCCTGGCGGTCGGACAGGATTTCGTCTACGTCGGCCTCAGTCGCAGCAGAAACCTCGAGTCGGGTGATGTCGGTGAGTTCACCAGCGCGGTGGTGGCTGTGCTGAATCGCCATTCGCTGGAAGTGGTTGGCTACCTGCCGCTTCCTTGCAACGAGATCTACGACATCCGGATTGCGCCGTCGGCGGAAATGGTGACCGATGCGATGGCCGCGACATGGGTGTCCGAGCGCGACGTCATGTCCCTGGCCATGGCCCGGACCCGGCGCAGTCTCGAAGACGTGGAAGAAGACTTGCGCAATCGCGATCTCACACTGCGATCCACCGAAGATGCGCTGGCGCATGCGAAACGTCAGCTGAAGGATGCCGAGGCTTATGGCAGAAGCGAAGTCGTGCGCCTCACCGCCATGGTCTCGGCGGCTGATGAGTACGCAAAGAATGAAGTGACCCGACTCACCCGGCTGGCCGATGAAAATATGGCCAGCGTGATGGCACAGGCGGCTGAAGAGCGGGCGCGCCTGCTTCAGCAGGCGAGCGAGGATCTCACGCGCATGATGGAACAGGTGGCGAC
>JBDTZX010000300.1:0-3976 GCA_040004895.1 Rhodanobacter sp.
TTGGCGAGCAGGGTCAGCACCGCTTCCGCGCGGCCGTGCCAGCTGTCGCGGGTGGCAGCGAGCAAGGGCGTGATGCCTCCGCTGGTGCGATTCACGTCGGCTCCGTTGGCGATCAGCGCACGCAGCAATCGGGTGTCGGGCAACAGCGCGGCAAGCATCAACACCGGTCGCTGGTCGCGGTCCTCGGCGGCGGGAGCGGTATCCGGATCGGCACCGGCTTCCACCAGCGCGAGCGCACGATCGATATCGCCATCGCGGGTGGCGAGCAGCAGTGCCTCGGCCTGTTCTGGAGTACCTGCGGTGCGTTCCTGCTCACTCAACGACACCACTGCCGGCGCAACCGCGAGCGTATCGGTGAAGACCGCGAGCGCTGGCGCGTGACTGCTGCGGCGTTTGCACAACAGGGCGCGCAGTGTGCGGTTGGCAATCACCAGGCAACCCAGTGGCAGCAAGACGACGCCATACAGCGCCAGCGCCGCGATCCGCAATTCGGGAGCCACCACGCCATACATGCCGGTCAGCGAGATGGCGCCGAAAGCCAGTACCAGCAGCGACAGGGCGGCTGGCAGAAAATGGCTGAAGAAGCGTTCCTCCTGCGACAGGTGCCGACCGAACGCCATGCTGCGCAGGGTGGCAGTAAAGATCCAGGAACCATCGCGCTGGGTCGGATAAGCATCGTCCCATACGAACACCAGCCCGAACGCCGGCCACAGTCGCCACAGGGCGACCAGCGCCAGCACCAGCGTGGCGGCCAGTGCCAGCGCGGCGCCCAGGCTCGGTGTCTGGCTCAGCTGCAGCATCGGCCAGGCGACCAACACAAACACCAATACCGTGTAGCCAGTGAACATCACCAGATGCGCGGCACCGCGGCGCATCACGGTCCGACCGAAATGCGGCTCGGGGTCGAAGCCGATCGCATGGCAGACCGCCGCCATGGTCAGCGCATTGGCAATCAACAACGGAATCAGCGTCAGCGGGTGCGCCGTCAGTCCGGCAAGGCCGACAGCCAGCAGGCCAGGAATGAACCAGGCAAGAGCTTGCGCAAGGGGCGGACGGCGACGCGATTTGGGCTGGGTCATCGGCACAGTATAGAAATCGTTTGAAGCGCAGACGGTAACCAAGTGTTAACCCACTCTCTCGCCACCCGATCGAGACGATCGAAGGAGCGCCGATCATTCCTCTCGATCGTCATGGATCGAATGCTGATAGGCAGGATGATTGGCGGTGGCGAGGGTTTCCTGCGGCGGCAGCTGCAGATGCCAGCCTTGCGTGCGCAAATGCTCGATGACTTGCGCAATGTCCTCGACCGGCAGCTTGCGATGTTCTTCCAGCTGCACTTCGAGCACAAAGCGGAGTTCACCCAGCAGCAGGACCAGTTCGTCGGAAAGAACGTCAAAGCCGTCACGCGTGGCCAGCCAGAGATAGCTGTCGGGCTTGCGCAGGCTGGCGTAGACAAAACATTGCATGGCACTACCCGGTGACGGTACGCGGTGGTGGGGCTCACGAACTTCGGCGAGGGTAGCCGATTGTGTGCTCGCAGGTCTCCGAAGCGCCAGCTGGCGCGGGTTGTGGGCATTCGTTAAAATTTTGCTGCGCGCGCACTTGCAACGCCTTGTGTGAGCGGGCAGAGTGCCGCGGAAGAGCTTCAAACGCGCGTATGAAATCCATCCCCGAGCCCGGTTGATCACCCGGGCCGCACCACGACAAGCAGGAGCAAGCGATGTACAAGTCTTTCGTTTCACCCGAGCGTGCTGCCCGTTCACTCACGCTCGCCGCGTTGAGCGTCGCCATTGTCGGCGCCTTGGTGGTGCCGACCCTCGCCAGCGCCAGCGCCTTCCAGCTCAAGGAAGACAGCGCCAAGAGCCTGGGCCGGGCCTATGCCGGCTCCGCCACCGCTGGCGGTGACGTTTCAGTGGTCGCAAACAATCCGGCCGCAATGATGGATCTGGATGGCACCTATTTCCAGGCCGATATCACCGGCATCAATTTCAGCACGAAGTTCAATGGCAGCGCGCACGACGCGCTGGGTCGTCCGATCGGTGGTGGCAACGGTGGTGATGCCGGTACCACGCTGCCGGTACCGGCATTGTTCTTCGCCACCAAGATCGGCGACCGTGCCCATCTCGGTCTGGGTTTCTCGGTGCCGTTCGGCTTCCAGACCGAATACGACAAGGACTGGGTCGGTCGCTACAACACGCTGAAGTCAAAGTTCCAGTCGCTGGATGCGACCGTGTCGGGCTCGTTTGACGTCACCGACAACTTCAGCGTGGGCGCCAGCTTCATCGCGCAGAAGACCAGCGCGCAGCTGACCAACGCGATCAACTTCAACGCGGTTGGCCTCGGTCTGATCCAGCAGGCTGCCGCCGCCGGCGAGATCAGCCCGGCGATGGCGCAGGCGCTGGCCGCGCAGGTGGGTGCGGTCGTGCCGCCGGGTACGGATGGTTACGCGCGCATCACCGGCGACAACTGGGCCTACGGTTATCAGCTCGGTGCCTACTGGAAGGTCACGCCGGCGGACAAGCTGGCGTTCAACTACCGCTCGAAGATTTCCCACACGCTGCACGGCACGGCCAACTTCCAGGTGCCCGACAACGTGGTCGCCCTGCTGTCCAATCCGGCGGTGGCACCACTGCTCGGCGGCGGCTCACCGTTCCAGCACACCAACGGAACCGCGCCCTTCACCACACCGGCGGTCGCCAGCTTCAGCTACTGGCACCAGGCGGAGAAATTCGGTCTGGGTGCGGACGTGGCCTGGACCAAGTGGGACGTGTTCAAGAAGCTGCAAGTGACCTACAGCAACCCGGCGCAGCCGACCAGCGTGCAGAACTTCAACTGGAAGAACAGCTGGTATGCCTCGTTCGGCGGCGACTACTACGTCAACGACCAGCTCACCTTGCGTGCGGGCGTGGCGGTCGACACCACGCCCACCGACGATACCTACCGCGAGCCACGCGTGCCCGACGAAACCCGCAAGCTGGCCACGGTCGGTATCGGTTACAAGGCGAGCGAGCACTTCGAGATCAACGCCTCGTATGCGCACATCTTCGTCAAGAACGCGCATATCAACGGTGCGGTAAGCGCGACGAATGATGTGTTGACCGGTTATTCCGAAGACTATGGCAACCTGCTGAGCCTGTCGGCGCAATACAAGTTCTAGATCTTCATCCCGCGAAATGGACGTCCACAAAAAGCCTCCCGCAAGGGAGGCTTTTTTATGCGGAAATGAAACCCGGCGAATCTAGCCGCGCTTGAGCATCAGCTCGAGCATGCGCTTGAAGCGCGTGCCATAAGGCGGGTTGAGCAGGCTGACGCCGTTGAAGCGCGCCTGCCGGAATACCGGCTTCAGGTGCGAGAAGGTGCGGAAGCCGGCTTCGCCGTGATAGCCGCTCATGCCCGACGCGCCGACGCCGCCGAAAGGCAGGCCGTGCTGGGCGATGTGATACAGCGTGTCGTTGACGCTGACGCCGCCGGCGATGGTGCGCGACAACACGTCGTCGATCAGTGCGCGGTCTTCCTCGAACAGGTACAACGCCAACGGATGCGCGTGCGTCGAGATATACGCGATCGCTTCGTCCAGTGTGTCGTAGGGCACCAGTGGCAGCAGCGGACCGAAGATTTCCTCGCGCATCACGCTCATGCTGTCATTGACGCCGCTCAGCAACTGCGGCGCGAGCAGTCGGCGTACAGGGTCATCGGCAGCATCGCCAAGCCGGTGCACCTGCGCGCCATCGGCCAGTGCCGCATCGCGCAGCGCGGCAAGGCGCTGGTACTGACGATCGGAAACGATGCTGGCGTACTGCCTGTCCTGCGCAAGCTGCGGATACATGCGCGACACCGCACGTCCGGCGGCATCGACGAACTCCGCCACGCGTTCGCGCGGAAGCAATACGTAGTCGGGCGCGATGCAGGTCTGTCCGGCATTGACCAGCTTGCCGAACACGATGCGTTCCACCGCATGTTCGAAGCGTGCGCCGGG
>JBDTZX010000329.1:0-13436 GCA_040004895.1 Rhodanobacter sp.
TGCAGCCGTCCGCCGATCAGACCCAGTGGCAGCGTGCTGCCCGCCTCCGGCAAGGGCCGCGGCGAAACACGCGATACCAGCGACTGCGCGCCGTAGCGGAGATTCAGGAAGATTTCATTGCCGACCGGTTCGACCACTTCCACCTTGGCGCTGAGCACTGCGCACGAGGCGTCCCGCGGCTGCAGGTCTTCAGGGCGGATTCCCAGCACCACCGGGCGATCGCGCCACGGCTGCCAGGCGCCGGCCTGCGCGGGTTCGCCCAGGCCGATCGCACCCTCGCTGGTGATCAGCGACCAGCCGCGATCGCACATCAGCGTGCCGCGCAGCAGGTTCATCGCCGGACTGCCGACGAAGCCGGCGACGAACAGGTTGGCCGGGCGGTCGTACAGATTCATCGGCGTGTCGATCTGCTGGATCACGCCGCGATCGAGCACCACGATGCGCTGGCCGAGCGTCATCGCCTCGATCTGGTCGTGGGTGACATAGATCATGGTGGCCTTGAGCTGGCGATGCAGCCGTGCAATTTCCACTCGCATCGACAGCCGCAGCTTTGCATCCAGGTTGGACAGCGGCTCGTCGAGCAGGAAGACCTTCGGGTTGCGCACCAGCGCGCGACCCAGTGCCACGCGCTGGCGCTGGCCGCCGGACAAGGCCGCCGGGCGCGAGCCGAGCCGGGATTCGAGTTCCAGCGTCCTGGCCGCCTCGGCGACACGGCGATCGATATCGGCCTGCCCGTGACCGCGCAGACGCAGGCCGAATCCAAGATTTTCCGCCACCGTCATGTGCGGATACAACGCGTAATTCTGGAACACCATCGCGATGTCACGGTCCTTCGGCGCCGTCTCGTTGACCACCCGGCCGTCGATGCTGAGCGTGCCGTCGCTGATCGATTCGAGCCCGGCGATCATCCGAAGCAAGGTGGTCTTGCCGCAACCGGACGGGCCCACCAGCACCAGCAACTCGCCGTCGGCGATCTCGAAACTCGCTGCATCCACGCCGACGTTGCCGTTGGGGTAGACCTTGCGCAGCTTGTCCAGACGTACGGCGGCCATCGGTTTCTCCGGTGCGTTCGGTCATCATGGCCGATGCCGTTCGAGCCTGCTTGTCTGCAGATCGGCAACCATTGGGCTATTCTGCCGATGTAATCGTTTACAGCAAGTCCAGGCCGCAGGGAGCCCGATGACCAGCCGCAGTTTCCGTTTTCCCGACGGCTTCCATTGGGGTGCCGCCACGTCGGCCTACCAGATCGAGGGGTCGCCCCTGGCCGATGGGGCGGGTCCCAGTATCTGGCAGCGTTTCGCGCACACACCCGGAATGATGGCCAACGGCGACACCGGCGATATCGCCTGCGATCACTACCGCCGCTACAAGGGCGACGTGCAGCTGATGCGGGCCCTGGGTCTGCAGGGTTATCGCTTCAGCATCAACTGGGCGCGGGTCCTGCCCGAAGGCACGGGCCGGGTCAATCCGAAAGGGCTGGACTTCTATTCGCGGCTGGTCGACGAACTGCTCGAGAACGGCATCGCGCCCAATGTCACGCTGTTCCACTGGGATCTGCCTGCAGCGCTGGACGATCGCGGCGGCTGGTTGAACCGCGATATTGCGCACTGGTTCGGCGAGTACGCCGAGGTGATGTTCAAGGCGCTGGACGACCGCGTACCGCGCTGGTCGACGCTCAACGAGCCATGGGTGGTCACCGATGGCGGCTACCTGCGCGGCCTGCTGGCGCCCGGTCACCGCAACAAGTACGAGGCACCGATCGCCGCGCACAATCTGATGCGCGCCAGCGGCGCCGGAATCCAGGCCTATCGCGCGCACGGAAAGCACGAGATCGGCGTGGTGTTCAACTTCGAACCGAAGTACCCGCACTCGGACAGCGCCGAGGATCTCGCGGCGACCCGGCGTGCCCACGCGTACATGAACGAGCAGTTCGCCGACCCCGCCTTGCTCGGCAGCTATCCGCCGGAGCTGAAGGAAATCTTCGGCGATGCATGGCCGGATTTTCCGCCGGACGATTTCAGGCTGATGCGGCAACCGGTCGATTTTGTCGGCATCAACTACTACACCCGCGCCGTGGTGAGACACGACCCGGATGCCTATCCGCTGAAGGCAGTGCCGGTGGTGCAGCCGGACACGATCTACACCGAGACCGGCTGGGAAGTCTTCGAGCAGGGCCTGACCGATACGCTGGTCTGGTTCAAGCAGCGCTACGGCGATATTCCGCTGTACATCACCGAAAACGGTTCCGCCTTCGATGACCCGCCGACCGCGGAAAACGGCAAGCTGGAGGATCCGCTGCGCAGCAACTATCTGCGCCAGCATCTTCAGGCGGTCCATCGGGCGATCGAGGCGGGCGTGAATCTCAAGGGATATTACGCCTGGTCGCTGATGGACAACCTGGAATGGTCACTTGGTTTCGCCAAGCGCTTCGGGCTGTACCACGTCGATTTCGCGACTCAGCAACGCACGCCCAAGGCAACGGCGCAGCTGTATGCGCAGGTGATCGAGAGCAACGGCAGCGTGCTGGACGAATAGCCACTGCAGGTGCGCAGCGGGTGCACGACCTCTGCACCCGAAGCATCGCGCGCGAGCGAGCTCCTACCGCATCGAGGCAGTTGCGCGACCGAGTACCAGCAGGTGGCGCTCGGCCGGCAGACCCGGCACCGCCAGTTCATGCGTGCTGCGGACTTCGAAGGTTGCCGGCAGGCCCGACAGTTCGTCCTCCGGCCGCTTGCCCTTCATCGCCAGCCAGATACCGTCATTTGCCAGCAGGTGACCACCCCAGTGCAGCATGTCGGCAAGACTGGCAAACGCGCGCACGGTGATGCAGTCGTACTGGCCTTCCAGGTCTTCCACCCGTGACTGCACCGCACGCACGCCATCGAGCTTGAGCGACCGAATTGCCTCGCGCAGGAAACGTACCTTCTTGCCGTTGGAATCGACCAGCAGGATCTGCCGGCCCGGCGCGGCGATCGCCAACACGATTCCTGGAAGCCCGGGACCGGTGCCGAGATCGGCCAGGGTTTCTCCCTGCACGAACGGCAGGATCGCCAGCGAATCGAGCAGGTGGCGGGTGACCATCTCCAGCGGATCCCGCACCGCGGTGAGGTTGTACGCCGTGTTCCAGCGCTGCAGCAGGGCCTGGTATTCGAGCAAGCGGGGCAACGCATCCGCCGGCAGTGTCAGCCCGAGTTCGGCAACGCCCTGTTCGAGTCGGATCTGCAAGGCGGCACGCGCGGTCATTACTGGTTCCTGCGGATGGATGGGTGCGCAGTATCCGGGGCGATGACTGTCGAAGCCAGCGAACGCGCAAAAGAAAACCCGCCTGGGCGGGTCGCAAGAGGTTCAAATCCCCTTTGGCGTGGGCGCTCTGGGGCGCCTCACACAATTCTGCCTCAGGCGGCGTCCAGCTCCACCCGGGTAACCATCATGCCGCGCTCGCGCAATACCGTGTTCAAGGTCTGCTTCAGACGGGCGCCCAGATCACGCCGGTCGATCTGGTCAAGACCGGCTTCATCACGCAATGCCTGCTGTGCGCCACCACGGATCAGCTGATCGACCTGTTCGAACACCGCATCGGCGCGTTCCGGCTCCAGCACCTGCCAATAGACGGTGCCGCTCACCTCATGAGAGGCCGCCAGCGGCTCTTCGAAGCGAAGAGTCTGACCGGCCAGATCCATCTTGTGCGCGACCCGATCGAGCAACGGCAGTACCATGTGAATGCCGGCCTGTAACAGCCGAACCGGTTTGCCGTGGCGATACAGGCTATGGACCTGACCGATGGGCACGCGCCGGACGGTCGCCGCGGCAATTGCGGCGAGAAGCAGGATCAGCAAGGTCAGTGTCATGAGCATGGCATTCAAAACAGTCACTTATCGTTGGTTTGTTCATTTGTCGCAGGAGCTGAAGCGTACATCCGGTTGAGTGCACAAAGATTAACCTAGATTTAACGACGGAATGGAAATTTTAACAAGTCGCTTCTGCGGGAAAATGTGAAGTTGTTGGCGCATGGGTTGAGTGATCGGTGGTAGTGACCGCCAGCAGATGGCCGAACGCAGGCCGATTGGTGCGCTGCGAGAAGAAGTTCCAACAGAAACAACCGTTGCCAACCGCTTGCTGATTACCGTTCAGATCTCTCGGTGAACAACGTCGCGAAAACCTTCCGCGTTGCAGCAAATGCCCGATTTGCAAAAGCTTTACAAGTCTTCATGAAAACGATTACGTTGGCGCCGCGGCGGGGGAACTTCAACGTTTCGGGGCGCGTTCATGGCGGCAATCACCATCAAGGATGTAGCGCGCGAGGCCCGGGTTTCCGTGGCTTCGGTTTCGCGTGCGCTCAATGGTGGCAGCGGCGTCACCGCCGAAACCGGCCAGCGCATCCGCGAGGTGGCCAAGCGTCTGCGCTATGTGCCTCACGCTGCCGCCCGCTCGCTGATCACCCGTCGTACCAACACGATCGGTGCGCTGCTGCCCGATCTGCACGGTGAGTTCTTCTCCGAACTGATCCGCGGCATCGATCTGGCCGCGCGCGCGCGCGGTCTGCACTTGCTGGTTTCCAGCTCGCACGACAGTGTCGAGGAAGCCGCCGCTGCCTTGCGCGCCATGCAGGGTCGGGTCGACGGCATGCTGATTCTGTCGCCGCGCGTCGACGCGGCTTTCCTGCAGGCCAATCTACCGGCTTCACTGCCTGCGGTTCTGGTCAACAGCGCGGTTAGGAGCGACGCCTACGGCGTGCTCAACATCGACAACTATGCCGGCGCCTACGCGATGGTGCGACACCTGGTGGATATCGGACATCGCAACATCGCGTTCGTCAGCGGCCCGACCAAGAATTTCGACGCGGAGCAGCGCGAACTTGGTTATCGCGCGGCCATGGCGAAGTTCGCAGCCGACGTTCCGCTCAATATCGTCGCCGGTGATTTCACCGAGGATTCGGGCTATCTCGCCGGACGCACATTGATGGCCCAGACGGCGCTTCCGCAGGCCGTGTTTGCCGCAAACGACATGATGGCGGTCGGCTGCATGTACGCGTTCAAGGAAGCGGGGCTGAACGTGCCACAGGATGTGGCGCTGGCGGGCTTCGATGACATTCCCATCGCCCGCTACGTCACGCCACCACTCACCACGGTACGCGTGCGGATTGTCGATCTGGGCCGGAGTGCGCTGGAGCAGCTGGCAACGCTGCTGGAAAACCCGGATCACCTGTCAGCAGCCGCGCAGACCCTCGGCTGCGAAATCGTCACCCGCGATACCTGCGGAAGTCATCTCGACACAGCACTACCAAAAACTATTCGAAAGTTCGGGGATTCAGTCATTCGTTACGGGAGGGAGTCATGAAAAAGACACTGCACTTCAAACAGAAGCTACTCGCTGGCTTGATCGCATCTGCGGTCATCTCCGTGGCCGCCGTGCCAACGATGTCGTTGGCAGCAAGTTCCGACGCTGCCTTGCGCGGCAAGGCGACCCCCAACAGCGTGATCACCGCGAAGGAGATATCCACCGGTGCGGTTCGTCGCACCAAATCGGCCGCCGACGGCAGTTACGCGCTGGTGGGACTGCCGCCAGGCACGTATCAAGTGGATGCCGGACCTGGCACAGAACATACGGTCACGTTGACGGTGGCCTCAACGGCCACGCTCAACCTCGTCGCTGCAACGGCCAGCAGCAATGCCAATGCCACCAACCTCAATTCGGTGACGGTGACTGCGAGCACGCCCATCGAGGTCAAGACCTCCGAAGTGGGAAGTACTGTCTCGCTGCGCCAGATCGATACCACACCGCAATCTTCGCGAAACTTTCTGCAGTTCGCCGATGCCGTGCCGGGCATGGTGTTCACCCGCGGCGCCGACGGCAACACCAGCCTGCGTTCAGGTGCCCAAGCCAGCAGCGGCATCAACGTTTACATCGATGGCGTTGGGCAGAAGAACTATGTATTGCAAGGTGGCGTCACCGGCCAGACCGGCAGCCAGGGCAATCCGTTCCCGCAATTGGCTATCGGCGAATACAAGGTCATCACCTCGAACTACAAGGCCGAATTCGACCAGATTTCAAGCGCCGCCGTCGTGGCGCAAACCAAGTCCGGCACCAATACCTTCCACGGTGACGTCTTCGGCGACTTCACCAATACCGCCATGCGTGCGGAAACGCCTTCCGAGGAAGCCAACAACAAGAAGACCCCATCGCACGAAAAAGACTACGGCTTCGACCTGGGCGGTCCGATCATCCAGGACAAGGCACATTTCTTGATCGTGTACGAGGGCAAGGAGTTCGATACACCGACTACGGTGGTACCGGGCCTGATCGGCGGCGGCTACGAAAGCCAGTTGCCGGCCAGCGCCGCCGCACAGATTGGACCGGCCAGCCTGCCTTTCAAGGAGAATGACTGGTTCGGCAAGATCGACTACGAGCCCACCGATCGGGATCGCTTCGAGCTCAGTGGCAAATACCGCGACGAAACCCAGGTGGCCGGCGTCGGCGGTGCCACCACGGCATCGGCAGCGATCAATATCAACAACACCGACAAGCGCTACGACCTGCGCTGGGATCACAGCGCCTATAGCTGGTTCAACCGCCTGCAGGCAACCTATGAGGACGCGTTTTACTCGCCAACGCCTGCATCCTTTGGTGCAGGGGCGGCATACACCCAGGACATCAACCAGAACCAGACCATCCTGCAAACCGGCAACTCGCCACTGGCACAACAGAACAAGGGCCAGAAGGGGCCGTCACTGCAGGATGACCTGACCTTCAATGATTTCGAGTGGAACGGCGACCATGTGATCAAAGTGGGCGTCAAATACAAGGAAGTGAAGCTCACCGCGCAAGACGCCGGCGATGCGAACGCACTGTTCAGTTACGCAGTGACGCCCGCCAACGGCACCGAGTCAATTCCCTATCAGGTGCAATTCGGCTCGCCGACGCCCGGGCAGAGTCCGGTCGCGGTCAGCAGCGACAAGCAATTCGGCGCTTATGTGCAGGATGACTGGGCGGTCGACGACCACCTGACCCTGAACATCGGCTTCCGCTGGGATTACGAGAAGACGCCTTCGTACCTCAATTACGTCACGCCTGCCAATGTGGTGACGGCACTCAACAGCCAGGATCCCAACGCACCCGCGGGACAGAGCTACGCGCAATCGCTGGCGCTGGGCGGCGTCAACATCAACGACTACATCAGCAACGGACACAATCGCAAGGCGCCGAAGAACGAGTTCCAGCCCCGCTTCGGTATGTCCTACGACATCAACGGCGACGAGGCGCATGTGATCTTCGCCGGTATCGGCCGCTCCTATGACCGCGACCTGTACGAGGCAATCCAGGTCGAGCAGACCAAGTCGGTACTGTCGCAGCCGACCCTCCAGTTCAACACGCCCATCCATCCGTGCACGGTAGGGGTCGGTACCTGCTACGCCTTTGATCCGTCATACATGGACATCCCCACCCTGCAGGCGTTGGTGGCAGGCAGCAACACCGGCAAGGAAGTCGACGCGATCAACAACAACCTCAAGGCGCCCTACTCCGATCAAGTCAGTATCGGCATGCGCAACACCATCGGTGAGTGGAACACCAGCGCCGCCGTCGCCAACATCCGCAGCCACGACGGCCTGGTTTACACGTTGGGCAACCGTTATCCCGACGGCGCCTTCTGGCAGGGCGGAAGCCAACCTTGGGGCAATGGCATTCCCGGCTTCGGCAGCCTGATCATCGGCAATAACGGCCTGGAAACAGAGACCACTCAGATCCTGCTGTCGGTGGAAAAGCCCTACACCAAGGAATCGCACTGGGGCTTGACGGTCGCGTACACGCACAGCAAGACGAAACAGAACAACAACAACAGCGATCCCACCGACCAGTACGCCTTCGACTTCGAAACCATCGGCCACTATCCGATGGTTAGTTCCGGTGTAGCCAAGCACCGGCTGGTGGTGACCGGCAATATCGATGGCCCTTGGGGTTTTGTGTTCGGCGGCAAGCTGGCGCTGTCGACGCCGGTACCCGACATTGCCATGGCGTTCTATGGCGCTCCTGCGACCAATGTGGACAGCGGCGTCACCAACGGCGCGGGCGGTCGGGTCGTCGCGATTGCACCGCCGGGTAACGGCCGATTCCTGGTTGGCGGCAAGATCTTCGGCTATCGCGCCCTCGATCTGCAGGCGACCAAGAACTTCAAGGTCTATGGCAACGTCAATGCCTATGTGCGCATCGACCTGATCAATGCATTCAACTGGAAAAACAGCGTGGACTATCTGGAGAACTTCGGCAGTGGCGGCGTTTTCAGCCCGCAGGTGACGTATTACCCCGATGGAGCCGTCACGGGCTACACCCGAACCTTGCGAGCCACGGCAGGCATCAGCTTCTAGACCAACGCTGCAGGCCGACTGGCACCGCCAGATCGACCATGTGCAAAGCCCGCATCATGCGGGCTTTGCTTTTACCATCGAATGCTTTCGACGAGACTTGTAGCCGCCATGTCTGACACGGGCTTGAGAAAAATCGTCATCGTCGGCGGCGGTACCGCCGGCTGGATGGCCGCGGCGGCGTTCGCCAAGGTTCTTGGAGCGGACTATTCGATTCGACTGATCGAGTCGGAGGAAATCGGTACGGTTGGCGTCGGTGAGGCGACGGTGCCGCATCTCAAACTGTTCAACAATCTGTTGGAAATCGACGAAATCGAATTCGTCAAACAAGTGCAGGGCACGTTCAAGCTCGGCATTCAATTCAACGACTGGGGAAGAATCGGCGACTCGTACATCCACGGCTTTGGCACCATTGGCCACGATGTGAGCCTGCTGCCGTTCCATCAGTTCTGGATCAAGGCCAGACAGCACGATTTCGCCAAAGATATCGGCGCCTATTCATTGAATACGGTAGCGGCGCCGCTTGGCAAATTCATGGCTTCGGCTACCGATGTGCCGGCAAGTTCGCCGCTGTCGAACATCGCCTATGCCTACCACTTCGATGCGGGACGGTACGCGAAATACCTGCGCGGCTACGCCGAGCGACGCGGCGTGCGCCGTACGGAAGGTAAAATCGCCCAGACTGCTTTGCGCGCGAACGATGGGTTCGTCGAGGCGGTGATCCTGGAAAGTGGCGAACGCATCGAGGGCGACCTCTTCATCGATTGCTCCGGCTTTCGCGGCTTGCTGATCGAGCAGGCGCTGCATACCGGCTACAACGATTTCACGCATTGGCTACCTTGCGACCGGGCGCTGGCGGTGGCTTGCGAAAAGGTCGGCCCACCCACGCCCTATACCCGCTCCACCGCGCGCGCTGCCGGCTGGCAGTGGCGCATTCCGCTGCAACATCGCACAGGCAACGGCTACGTGTATTCCAGCGCGCATATCAGCGACGACGAGGCGGCCGCAAGTTTGCTGGCCAACCTCGACGGACCCGCCGTGGGCGATCCACGACAGTTGCGTTTCACGACCGGCGTACGCAAGAAGTTCTGGAACAAGAATGTGGTGGCGCTCGGTTTGTCCAGCGGCTTTCTGGAGCCGCTGGAATCCACCAGCATCTACATGATCCAGTCAGGCATCGCGCGGCTGCTCGACCTGTTCCCGCAGCGCGATTTCAGTGAAGTGGTGATTGATCGCTACAACGCGCAAGCGGTGTTCGAATACGAGCGCATTCGTGATTTTCTGATCCTGCATTACCACGCGACGTCACGCGATGACACACCGTTCTGGAATCAGTGCCGCACAATGTCGATTCCCGACCAGCTGCGTGACAACATAGCGCTTTTTCGCGACAGTGGCCGCTTCTTCCGCGATGCCGAAGAGATGTTCGCCCTGGTCAGTTGGGTGCAGGTGATGATCGGCCAGGGCATCATGCCGGGTGCCTATCACCCGCTGGTCGATCAAATGCCAGAACAGGATCTGCGCAAGTTCGTCACCGGCGTCGGCAACGTAATCGCCAGTTGTGTCGATTCGATGCCCATGCATCAAATTTTCATCGATCGTTACTGCAAGGTCTCCGACGCCTGAGCGGCGGCAGCAACGATCAAGCGCGCAGTGGTGGATACTGATTGCGATTGGTCGCGTGGTATCCGACTTTCAGCGCGCCCTATTCATCGTCAGAGGTTTAGCAATGGCTTTGCGTCCGCTGTTTCGCCGACTGCAGTCGAGTTTCTTCATCGCTTTGCTTGTTGTCGGCGCAGGCGTGCAAACGTCGGCACTGGCCAAGGACGCGCCGGCACGTTTCGTCGCTTCGTCGCAGCAACAGGCGATGGTGGCGGATCTCGAACAGCGCACCTTCCGCTGGTTCTGGGACAGCGCCGATCCAAAAACCGGGCTGATTCCGGATCACTATCCTGGCGAGTCGTTCTCCAGCATCGCTGCGGTAGGGTTCGGTCTGACTGCCTACGGCGTCGGTGTCGAACGCGGCTATATCAAGCGCGCGCAAGCAGTGGATCGCACACTGGCCACGCTGCGGTTCTTCAAGAACGCAGCGCAGAACGACAGCGAAGATGACGCCACCGGCTATCACGGTTTCTTCTATCACTTCCTCGACATGAAAACCGGCAAGCGCGACGGCCGCAGCATCGAGCTGTCCAGCGTCGATACCACGCTGCTGCTTGGCGGCGTGCTGTTCGCGCAGTCGTATTACGATCGCGACACGCCGAAGGAGAAGCAGATCCGCCAGCTGGCCGACGAGATCTACCGCAATGTCGACTGGACCTGGATGCAGGCGCGCCCGCCGCTGATCAGCATGGGCTGGACCCCGGGCGGCAAGTTCATTCCGGCGGACTGGAAAGGCTATTGCGAAGGGATGCTGGTCTCCGTACTGGCGCTCGGTTCGCCCACGCATCCGGTGAGCGCTGATGCGTGGAAAGCATGGACGTCGACCAACGACCTCACCTGGGGGTCGTTTCAGGGGCAGACGTTTCTGACCTTCGCTCCCATGTTCGGCCATCAGTACAGCCAGACGTGGATCGATTTCCGTGGCATCCGCGACGACTGGAATCGCCAGCACGACCTGGACTATTTCGAGAACAGTCGCCGCGCCACGCTCAGCCAGCGCAACTATGCGATCGCCAATCCCGGCAAGTGGACCGGCTACGGTCGCAACGTCTGGGGCCTGACCGCCAGCAACGGCCCGGGCAATTTCGAGGTACAGGGCGCGAACGGTGAACAAGAGTTCGAAGGCTATTCCGCGCGCGGCGCCGGCCTCGACTACATTCGCGACGATGGCACGCTGGCCCCCACTGCCGCAGGCGGCTCCATCGCCTTCGCGCCGGAGATCGTGATACCCGCGCTGGCCGAGATGAAACAGCGCTACGGCAAGTACATCTACAACCGGTACGGGTTCGTCGATGCTTTCAACCCGAGTTTCCACTTCAAGACCCGGCTGCGCACCGGCAAACTGGTGCCGGAACTGGGCTGGGTCGATGACGAGGAACTCGGTATCGACCAGGGGCCGATCGTGCTGATGATCGAGAACTGGCGCAGCGATTTCGTGTGGAAGGTGATGCGCAAGAATCCGTACATCCGCAAGGGTCTTCGGCGCGCCGGCTTCACCGGCGGCTGGCTGGACAGGGCAGCACCGACACCTTGATTGAAGGCACACGCCAGGACGTCCCGAGCACACGGCGCCCGCCGGTCCGGAACGTGCTGGCGGCCTGCCTGCTGGTCGGCATGATCCTGCTTGGCGGATGTACTGCCGGTGCGCCCCACACCCATGAACTCACCTTCTGGACCATCGGCCGGGAAGGAGAGGCGGTGCTTCAGTTGTTGCCGGATTTTGAACGCGCGCATCCGGACATCCACGTCATCGTGCAGCAGCTGCCGCAGACCGCGGCGCACCAGAAACTGCTGACCGCGTTTGCCGGAGGTTCGACTCCCGACGTCAGCCAGCTGGGCAATACCTGGGTTCCGGAAATGGTGGCGCTCGACGCACTGGAACCGCTGCAGCCACAAGTCAGCGCATCCAGCGTGGTGCGGCCGGACGACTATTTCGCCAGCATCTGGGCGACCAATGTGATTGGCGGCACGCTGTACGGCGTGCCGTGGTACGTCGATACACGGCTGCTGTTCTACCGCAAGGACCTGCTGCTGCAAGCCGGCTTCGATCACCCGCCGCGCGACTGGGCCGAATGGCGCAGGATGCTGGCCGCATTGAGTCACCCGCAGCACAAGGTCTACGGCATCCTGCTGCCTACCAACGAATACGAGCAGCTGATGTCGCTGGCGCTGCAGCAACCCGATGCGCTGCTGCGCGATCACGGTCGGCGCGGCAATTTCGAGAGCGCCGGGTTCAGGCGCGCGCTGACCTTCTACGTGGATACATTCAAGCTGCAGCAGGCGCCGGCGATCACCAACGTGGAAGCGGGCAATCCGTGGCTCGAGTTCGGCAACGGCGTCTACGCCTTCTACTTTTCCGGACCATGGAACATCGGTGAATTCCGCAAACGCCTGCCTGCTTCGCAGCAGCGCGACTGGAGCACCGCCGAGCTGCCGGGGCCGGACGGTCCGGAAGATCTGGGCATCGGCGCAGCCGGTGGTGCCAGCCTGGTGATCTTCCGCAGCTCACGGCACAAGCAGGCGGCGTGGGAGCTGATCGAATATCTCTCCCAGCCCGCCGTTCAGCGTCGTTTCTACGCCTTGCTGGGTGACATGCCGCCGCGACGCAGTTCGTGGAAACAGGGCACGCTGCACGACGATCCACAGGCACGCGCCTTTCGCGACCAGCTGGAGCGGGTCCGACCGTCGCCACGCGTGCCGGAGTGGGAGCGCATCGCCAACGAGATGCAACTGGTCGCCGCGCAGGTGATTGCCGGTGACATGAGCATCGACCAGGCCACCGTCGAACTGGATCGGCGGGTCGACCGCATCCTGGAAAAACGCCGCTGGGTGCTCGACCATGCTCGACCGATTGCGCAGAGCCCACGATGAATTCGGCGCGCACGGCGTGGCTGTTCCTGGCACCGGCACTGCTGGTGCTCGGAGTGTTTTTTCTGCTGCCGGTGATCGCCGCGCTGGTGCTCAGCCTGACCGATTACGATCTCTATGCGCTGGCGGATATCCGAAATCTGCGCTTCGTCGCGCTGGACAACTACTGGAGCCTTTTGCAGCGTCCACCCTTCTGGGCGGCGCTGGGGCATACGGTGTATTTCGTGGCCGTCGGTGTGCCGCTGTCGATGGCCACGTCGCTGGGCGCGGCGCTGCTGCTCAACTCGCCGCTGGCGCGATTCAAGCCGTTTTTCCGTACCGCGCTGTTCGCGCCGGTGGTCACCACGGTGGTCGCGGTGGCGGTGATCTGGCGCTACCTGTTCAACACCAAGTACGGCATCGCCAACTTCGTGCTCGACCACCTCGGCATTCATCCGATCGACTGGCTGGGCGATCCGCACTGGGCGATGCCGACGATCATTCTGTTCGCGGTGTGGAAGAACTTCGGCTACAACATGATCATCTTCCTTGCCGGTCTGCAGGCGATTC
>JBDTZX010000480.1:0-3959 GCA_040004895.1 Rhodanobacter sp.
GCGCGGGCGATCGGCAATGCCTGTGGCAACAACAAGCTCGCGTTGATCGTGCCGTGCCATCGGATCGTGCGCGAGGACGGCTCGCTCGGCGGCTGGCGCTGGGGAGTGGAACGCAAGCGTGAACTGCTTGCACGCGAGCATCGGCAGGTGGGCGAACCGGCACGGCGAACGCTGGCGCGCTGAGGTCTCGCGCGCGAGGCCTGCGTCGGTGCGCACGCCGAGTTGCAAGCGGCTCAAGCCTGCCTTGCAAAGGACTCGCTACCGACCTCGCACGCGCCGGTTTACGCTGCATTTCTCTTACACTGACGCGTTCCCACGATGGCTTCCCGCAGCGCCTGCTCCATGACCGATTCCGATCTTCCCCTCGCCACGACCGCAACGGCGGGCATCGCCGACACCCGCCTGATGGTGCCGCTGTCGCTGCTAGCGTTGTATGTCATCTGGGGCTCGACCTATCTGGCGATCCGCTATGCACTGGAAAGTTACCCGCCGTTTCTGCTGGCTGGTGTGCGCTTCCTGATTGCCGGTGGCTTGCTGTTCGGCTTCCTGCGTCTGCGCGGCATCGCCGCCCCAAGTGCACGGCAATGGCGCAATGCAGCGATCACCGGCGTCTTGCTGCTGGGCTTCGGCAACGGACTGGTGTGTTTTGCCGAGCAACGGGTGAGTTCGGGCATCGCGGCAGTGGCGGTGGCCAGCATGCCGCTGTTCGCCGCCCTGTTCTCCGGCATGTATCGCGAATGGCCGACACCGCGCGAACGGCTCGGGCTGGCGATCGGTTTCGTCGGCGTGGTGGTGCTGAATCTCGGCAACGGATTGTCCGCCTCGCGGCTCGGCGCGGCCGCCTTGCTGGTGGCCGCAATGTGCTGGGCATTCGGTTCGGTGTGGAGCAAGCGTCAAGACATGCCGGCCGGGCCGATGAACACCGCCGCGCAGATGCTCTGTGGCGCCGTTGCGCTGATTCTGGTGGCGCTGTCCGCCGGCGAGCGCCTGCCGCGGCATCCGAGCCTGCACGCAACGCTGGCCATCGCCTATCTGATCGTGTTCGGCTCGATCGTCGCATTCAGCGCCTATCTCTACGTGCTCAAGAATGCGCGGCCGGCGCTGGCGACCAGCTACGCCTACGTAAATCCCCCGGTGGCCGTGCTGTTCGGCCTGCTGCTGGTCGGCGAGCATGTCGGGCCGTATGACATCGCCGGCATGGCGATCATCCTGCTCGGCGTGGCAGTGATCACGCTGGCGAAACAGAAACGCGCCCGGTAAGAGCGCGTTTCTGTCTGCCAGGCATTTCCTGCGCCCGATCGATGCGAGGATGCGTCAGAGCTCGCGCAACGCCGTCGTCACCGGCAAGCGTGCCGCGCGTACTGCCGGAAACAGCCCACCGATGAAGCCGATCGCCAGCGCCCATTTCAGCCCGCTCCACAGCAACGCGGGAGTCACGCTGAATTCGAAGCTGAGCTTGCCGACCGAGCCGGCTGCGAGGGTGGACGCGGTATAGCCGTTGAAGATCAGCCACGCCAGCGCTCCGCCAAGCAAACCGCCAAGCAACGCCAGCAACATCGTCTCCAGCATGATCGCCACGACGACGGGGAAGCCGCGAAAACCGATCGCGCGCAACGTGGCGATTTCCCGCGCACGTGCAGCGACGGCAGCGAACATGCAGTTGAGCGCGCCGAAGATCGCGCCGATCGCCATGATTGCGCCGACGGTGACGCCGATGCCCTGGATCATCTTGCTGGTGCTTTCAGACTGTTTGCTGAAGTAATCGTAAGTCGTGCTGACATCGACCTTCAGGCGCGGATCGGCTTCGAGCTCGGCCTTGAACGCATCGAATGCCTGCGGACTGGTGAGCCGCACCGTCACCGATGCGCGGCTGCCACCCCGACGATAGACATCCGCCACCACGTTGTTGTCAGCCCAGAGTTCCGAATCCAGCGCATCGCCTGACGAGAACACGCCAACCACCGTCCACAGATCATTGCCGAGCTTGATCTGCTGCCCGACATTCAGCCCATCGAACTGGCGCTGCGCAGCCTTGCCCACCATCAGCTCATGCAAACCCGGCTTGAACTTGCGGCCGGCGATCACCTTGATATTGGGGCGCACTGCCCATGCCTGCTCGCCGATGCCGCGCAGCTGCACACTGCCGACATCGTCGGCGCCGCCGCCCTTGATCGGCAGGTTGGCCGCAACCACCAGTTCCGGTGAGGCGATCGGCTTGCCCTGTGCATCGTGCGCGATGCCCTTGGCCTGCGGGATGATGACCACATTGTCGCGCTCCAGCACCGACATCACCTCCGAGGCCGACGCACCACGCATCACGATCGCCGTATCGGCGCTGCCGGTCTTGCGCAGCGTGGCGCTGTAACCCTCACCCATCGCCAGCAGGGCCACCAGCACGCCAACCACGCCTGCGATGCCGATCACGATGACCGATGACGACCCGAGCCGTTGGCGCAAGGTGCTGATGCCGACACTGGTGACCGATGCCGCCTGGTGACCGCGCCGTGTCGATGCCATCCACAGCGCAAACAGCAACGCAACGGCCAGCACGCCGTACCAAGGCAGCATGATCCAGATGATCAGCGCGACGATCAACGCCAGCAGCAAGCCGAGACTCACCATGAAATTCTTTGATTTGCTCATGTCGTTTTTCCTCAGCGTCCGGCCAATGCATCCACGATGTTCAAACGCATGGCGCGCATCGCGGGCAATGCACCCACCAGCAATCCGATCACCACCATCAGCGCGATGCCGGTCAGCCAGTTGCTCGCGCCGACCGGCGGCAGTGCCAGCGCACCGCCGCTGCCGGCGCTCACCATCGGAATCAGCACGGTGGCGATGCCCAGCCCGAGCACGCCGCCGATAAGCAGCAGCAGGACCGATTCAGCCAGCACCATGCCGAGCACGCTGTGGCTGGAGAACCCGATCGTTTTCAGCACCGCCAATTCGGACGTCCGTTCGCGCACTGCCATCATCATCGTGTTGCCCGACAGCAGCATCAGGGTGAAGAACACCGCGCCCATGATCGAACCGACGATCAGTCCGATGTCCGCCAGTTGCTTGATCCAGTTCGCGGTGGCAGCCTGTTCGGTCTGCGTGCGCGTTTCGTGATCTGAATTGGCCGAGATCGCGTCGATCGCCTTGGCCACACGATCGGCCTGGTTCACGTCGTTCACCCGGGTGACGTACCAGCCCACGGCGCCCTGGTTGTAGGGCGTGGTGTCGTCGAAATATTTCCAGTGCAGCAGGATCAGCTGCTTGAACATGCCACCGGCATTCTTCTGCGGATGCATGATGCCGACGATGTCGAACTGCCAGTTCTTGGTGCCGTCATGGGTCGGGAAGATGGTCGACTGCAGCGGCAGCTTGTCGCCGACTTTCCAGTGGTATTTTTCTGCCAGCTGCTCGCCAACAAGTACGCCGGTGCGTGTCGCGTCGAACGCCTTGCGCTGCTCCGGGCTCACCGTGACCTCGGGATACTGATCTAGATAATTCGGGCTGACGGCGAAACTGAAAATCTGGTTGTGCGGATCCTGGTACGCGCCGCCGAACCAGTTCACATAGGCCACTGACTTGACGCCCGGCACCCGGCCGATCGGCAACTCGAGCGACTGCGGAAGGGTCTGGATGAAGGAAAGTTTCGAGCCGGTCTGCAATCGTTCCGCGCCGTTCGCACTCTTGCCGGCCTGTGCAAACGAGGTGCGTACCGCGTCCAGCATGCCGAACAGCAGGAACGCAGTGAGGATGGAGATCAGCGTGAGTATCGTGCGGGTCTTGCGCCGGAACAGCGCGGCCCAGATCAAGTGGAGATATTTCATGATGAGACCCTCTCGAGATCGTTCACGAATGGCTCCCTCCCCTGCGTGCAGGGAAGGGCTGGGGTGGGGTCGCTCTTTGCGGCAAAGTCAAAAGCTTCACCCCCTCCCAGCCTCCCCCTGCGAGCAGGGGGAGGAGCAAAA
>JBDTZX010000195.1:0-13386 GCA_040004895.1 Rhodanobacter sp.
GCAGCGTTATGCGCAACGAGGGTCCTGAGTGTCTACGGAACCCTGGGCGATTCAGTTGCCGCGTCGCTTTACATCCATCCCTTCATGCTGTCTCGTTGGCGCAAACAGGCGCGCGAGGGTTTGATCATGACGAAGGGTGTGGCAGTCGACAAAGAAGTATCGGCCGAGTTGAAGGAACTGCGTCGGGTGAAGAAGGCCTACGAGCGACTGAAGATCGAGCATGACCTTTTAAAAAAAGCGATCGCATTCACTTCAGCTCCAAGGCTGACATCTTCGCCTTCATCGGCCAGCAAAAGCAGCACCCGGTGAGGCTGTTGTGCCGATTGTTCGGTGTCAGTGCGAGCGGCTACTACGCCTGACGCGATCGAGCAGTGAGCGCGCGTTCGCAGGAGGATTCTCGACTATTGGCGCGTATTCGCCAGGTGCATGAAGAGGGTCGCCAGACGTACGGCAGCCCGCGTGTCCACGCCGGCCTGCAAACCGCCGGCGAATCCGTCGGCCGGCGCCGGGTGGAGCGTTTGATGCGCGACCACGCCATCCGCGGTTGCTCGGCCGATCTGTATCGGCGCTGTCCGGGTGTCGATCGCTTCTTCGCCAGCGTCGACAACCAGGTTCACGAGCTGACCGTAGACCGGATCGACCAGGTCTGGGTAGCCGATGTCACGTACCTGAAAGTGTCCGGAGCATGGCGCTACCTCGCTACCGTGATGGATCGCTACTCACGGCGTTTGCTGGGTTGGTCACTCGGCGCGGATCGAACGGCGAACCTGACACGCCGCGCGCTCGCAGCGGCACTGCGCGAACGCCGGCCACCCGCCGGCACACTGCTGCACAGTGATCGCGGCGTCGAGTTTCTGGCCAGCGATTTCAAGCGCATGCTGTCCAACGCGGGACTGGTGCAGAGTGTGAATCGTCCGCATCGCATAACCGACAACGCGCACATGGAGTCGTGGAACAAGTCGATGAAGTCGGACATGTATCACCGCCAGCAATTCTGCACGGAAGGCGCACTTCGCCGCGCCGTGCGCAGCTACATCGATTTCTACAACACCAAGCGCTTACACTCCGCCTTGAGCTATCGTTCTCCCATCGAGTTCGAGGCACAATGCGGCTAACCAGTCGGTGTCCACTTTTGCGTAGGAACTCTCCGGCTACGCCGCCGCTCAATTCCAGCGTTAGCCGGCAAGGGAAGTCCATGGTCATGCCCCGCAAGATAGTTTTAGCGTTGCTGGCAATTGGCTGTGTTGCTTGCGGCCACCGTGATCTTCGGGGCTCGGTCACGTCATCGCCAGACGGCAAAACATACCTAGTGGTGTCTGACGACAATGGCGGTCACTGCGGCCCGCTCACAGTTGATGGCAAGATTTGGGAGCATGCCATCGGCGCGCAGGGCCAAATAGAGCCGGGCAAGCATGTCATCAAATGTGGTGGCGAGATTTCCTTTAACATCCCCGCGCAGAGCGTCTTTAAATTCGACTATTGGGGGCCGTAGCATGCCGGCTAACATTTCGTTCGAGGCGGACGGCTCCGCCGCCGCTCAACTCCAGCGTTAGGCGGCAAGGGGGATTGTGCGGTGAGACGGTCAATTGCTTCTATCTTCGTCGTGGCAATCGCTGTCGCTTTCACACTTCTGGCGAGGCAACGCGTCTGGACAAAGTCGGGTCTGGAGGCGCTATGCAAAGCGAAAACAAGGGCATATTTTGTTGCAAAAAGAGATATGCCCACAGATTGGAGGCCTTCTATGCTGAGCATTCTTGGCGACGGTGACGTGATGAGTTTCTACGGTAATTGGCATGTAGGCACTAAACACTATGATGTTATGTGTACAGCTCGAATTGGTGAGCCTCTCGTCAACGTTGGCTACGAGATTGGCGAGCCGAAGTAGCGGCAAACATCGAGTTGCAGCCTAACTACTCATTCAAGCGGACGGGACAGTTCCTACGCTTTAGCGGACACCCTGAACTAACCTTTCAGGAGTCCACGAGATGCCAAAACCAGGTCCAGGAACCACCTTCCGTTACATCGATGAGTTCAAGGCAACCGCCGTCCGGTTGAGCCAGCTACCTGGCGTCGCCGTGGGTGACGTTGCCGCATCGCTTTACATCCATCCGTTCATGCTGTCTCGTTGGCGTAAACAAGCACGTGAGGGTGTGATCGTGACCAAAGGTGTCGCCGTCGATAAAGAAGTAGCAGCAGAGCTCAAGGAGTTGCGTGGGGTGAAGAAGGCCTACGAGCGCCTGAAGATCGAGCATGACCTTTTGAAAAAAGCGATCGCATTCACTTCCAGTCCAAGGCCGACATCTTCGCCCTCATTCGTCAGCAAGCGCAGCAGCTCATTCCAGCGTCAGGTCCCACAAAAACTCCCATGCCAAAACCTTTCCACATCGGCATCGTTGCCTGCTCCGCGGAAGGCGCAGCCCTTTGCTATAGAACCATCTGCGCCGAAGGCTCGGCGCTCCTCGGGCTGCACATGCATCCGGAGGTTTCTCTCCATGGCACTTCCCTCGCTGAGTACGTTCGCTGCCTTGAGGTCAATGACCTGCGGGGCGTGGCTGATCTCATGCTCGCCTCGGCTCGCCGTCTCTCTGCTGCGGGTGCGGATTTCCTCATTTGCCCGGACAACACGATCCATCAGGCGTTTTCTCTTGTCGTCCCCGCGTCACCCCTTCCCTGGCTCCACATTGCTGAAGTTGTCGCCGCAGAAGCTGTGACTCGCGGCTACAAGCGCCTCGGACTTACGGGCACGAAGTGGCTCGTCTCCAGCGAGGTCTACCCGGAAAAGCTTGCGGCCCTCGGACTGGATTGCGTTCGGCCCAGCGATGTCGAGCGCGACAAGATCGGTCGCCTCATCATGGAAGAACTCGTGTACGGCATTTCGAGGCCCGGCACCGTGGAGTACTTTCAGGGCGTTATCGAGAACCTGAAGCGCGATGATTGCGATGCGGTCATTCTCGGCTGCACGGAGATACCGCTGATCATCAACGACACGAACTCTCCGCTCCCCACGCTAGATTCCACACGCCTGTTGGCCCGGGCAGCGTTGCGTAGAGCAGTCGAGAGGTCGCAATGAGGCCTGTCCCTTCCATCGACAGGACTTGCACGGGCAAGCCTGGTCAAGCCTCTCATGTCAAACGTCAGGACCCGTATCGATTTTCATGGCAACTCTGACGTTTCTCTGCATGGGGGAAGTCTCATGGATCCGCAAGAGGCTTCACGTCGGCGCCAGACACATGACGCTTTTGCCCTGAGCTTTCGGGCTGGTGCTGGTGGTCGTGTTGACCTGATGTTGCATGGCGATGTCAGCGTACTGGTCGTCCACGTTGATCCAGCGAACCCCACTTTCCACCCTCGAACCACCCGTGCTCTCCGTCGGATGCCGCGCGACATCCCGTGCAGACGTTCCACCCCTTGCCGGGCTGGTAGTCGAGCATGCCGTCGTAGGTGAGCGGCGCTACCAGGCGGCCGTGTATATCGGCCAGGCCCCACTTGTCGTTGTGGGTGACGCGCACGAGACCGTGGTGGAAGTCGTTGGCGCCGTTGTCCATCACGGCGACGTCGGTGACCACCACCCGACCGTGGCGGTCGATGTAGGCCCAGCCGGCCGGCAGCCGAACCGCGATCAGGCGACGATCGGTGGATGCGACCAGTGGCTGCAGGTATTTCGCAATGACGCGCAGCTGGCCGTGTCGGGTTTCGAGTGCGCAGGACGGCACCGAGGGCAGATCCGCATCGACCTTGCACGCATCACGTGGCACACCTTGCGCCTCGCCGACCCATGGCGACGCGAGCAGCAGCAGGTATAGCGTTGCGGCGATCCGATTCATGTTGCGTCCCGAATACGGCGAAGGGCCTGCAGCAAGGATAGAGCCGCAACGGTCGGCTTGAAACTGGCTGTCACTGGCTCCGATGCCATGCCTCGGCCACACGGCCTACCCCATCCCGCGAATGGCCCTGCAGCCGGCGAGTCCGCAGGATAGGCGTACTGCCTTGCCTTGCGCCGCCATGTCGTATTCGACCAAGAAACGACCCTTTCATCTCACCACGCCGCTGGCCGAGGACGTGTTGCTGCTGCATCGCTTCAAGGGCGATGAGGCGTTGTCGCAGCCGTTCAAGTTCCGGCTGTCGATGCTGTCCGAAGACGACGCGGTCGATCCGGCGGCGCTGGTCGGCAAGCGCATCACGCTGCATGCGAACGATGGCGACGAGGATGCCGACGGCAAGTGCTGGAGCGGGATCGTGTCCAGCTTCGGGCGCACCGGTTCGCAGTGGTGCGCCGGCGCGGGCGATCTGCAGGAACTGACCAGCTACGAGGCGGTGCTGGTGCCGTGGTTCTGGCAGCTGAAGCTGGTGGAGGATTGCCGCATCTTCCAGAACCAGAGCATCCCCGACATCGTCGACACGATCCTGGGCGAACTGCAGCTGGGCAAGCACGAGAGCGACCTGTCCGGCAGTTACGAGCCGCTCGACTACTGCGTGCAGTACAACGAAACCAGTTTCGATTTCATCTCGCGCCTGCTCGAGGACGCGGGCATCCACTATTTCTTCAAGCACGATCCGGGCGAACCGGCCGACGTGCTGGTGATTTCCGATCATCAGGAGAAAGACTACAAGGGCCACGTGAAGTCGCTGCGCTTCGCCGCCAACTGGGCCGAGCAGGATGATCCGGTGGTGTTTCTGCTGGCGCGCCGGCAGCGCATGCGCACCGGCCGGGTGATGATGCGCGACTTCGATTTCACCAAGCCGACGCAGAACCTGGAAGCCAGCGTGGACACCATGCTGAAGGTGGGCGCGCAGAAATCGTTCCAGAGTTTCCGCTACCCCGGCGGCTATCTCGAACGCGCCGGTGGCGACGAGCGCGCCAAGCTGGCGATGGAGATCGAGGAGGCGGCGCACGAGCTGCTCGACGGCGCCAGCACCCTGCTGGAGATCCGTCCCGGCATCGCGTTCGAACTGGAAGACGCGCCGAACGACGTGCTCGAACCGGCATGGCGCACGGTGGATGCGCAGCATCGCGGCGAAAACAATTTCGACGACGACAGCGGCGACAGCTACTACCGCAACGACTTCACCGTGATGCCGCTGGCGCTGCCGTACCGGCCGCCGCGCAGCACGCACAAGCCGCGCATGCGCGGACCGCAGACGGCGATCGTCACCGGGCCGGCCGGCGAGGAAATCTACACCGACCAGTACGGCCGGGTGAAGGTGCATTTCTTCTGGGATCACCTGGGCAAGAGCGACGACAAGAGTTCGTGCTGGATCCGCGTGTCACAGGCGTGGGCCGGTCGCGGCTGGGGTGCGTTCTTCCTGCCGCGGATCGGCATGGAGGTGATCGTCGACTTCATCGATGGCGATCCCGACCATCCGCTGGTCACCGGCTGCGTCTACAACGGCGACAACACCACGCCGTACGCGTTGCCCGCGGAGATGACCAAGACCACGGTCAAGACGCAGACGACCAAGGGCGGCAACGGCTTCAACGAATTGCGCTTCGAGGACAAGAAGGACGACGAGCAGATCTTCATCAGCGCGCAGACCTGGTTCGACCATCGCGTCGGCAAGGACAGCCGCACCTATGTCGAGCGCGACGAGCACGCGATCATCAACCGCGACCGCATCGAGGAAATCCACCGCAACCAGCACACCACGGTGACCAAGGCGCGCGTCAGCGAGATCAAGGGCGACGACCATCTGCATGTCGACGGCCTGCAGGCGGTGAAGGTGGACGGCTCGCTGTCGCTGAAGGTCGGCGGCGCGGTGGCCGAATCGTTCCAGAGCCACTCCGAGCAATCCGCCACCAGCATCTACCTCAACGCCGGCACCACCGCGGTGATCGAGGCCGGCGCGATGATCACGCTGAAGGCCGGCGGCAGCTTCATCACGATCGGTGCGTCCGGCGTCACGATTTCCGGCGCAATGGTGCTGATCAACAGCGGCGGTGCGGCCGGATCGGGCAGTGCCGGCAGCCTGGTTTCGCCGATGGCGGTGCTGGCCGCGGCGGTGGCCGACCATGCCGACCCCGGCAAGATTCCGGCATGGAAAAGCGACGGCAAGGAGTCGAAGGCCGACGCGCCCACGCACGCGCCCGATCCGGACAAGACGCACTACATCGAGATTGCACTGGTCGACGAGGCCGGCAAGCCGGTCGCCGGCGAAAGCGTGCGGGTGACCCTGCCCGACGGCAAGACGCTGGCCGAGGGCTGCACCAACGAAAAGGGCGAGTACAAGGTGAGCGGCATCGATCCGGGCAGTTGCCAGATCTGCTTCCCCGACCTCGACGAGAACGCGTGGGAGGAAGCCTGAGATGCCCGACTACACCGTCAGCGCCGGCGACAGCCTGGCCTCGATCGCCAAGGACAACGGCTACCTGTGGAAGACGCTGTGGGAGCACGGCAACAACGCCGGCTTGCGCAGCAAGCGCAGCAGTCCCAACCAGCTGGTCGAGGGCGACAGCGTGTTCCTGCCGGACAAAACCGCCAAGAACGTCAGCAAGCCGACCGATGCAAAGCACCAGTTCAAGCGCAAGGGCGAACCGACGCGGCTGAAACTGCAGCTGCTCGACATGGGCGAGCCGCGCAAGAACGAGAAATACACGCTGACCTTCGGCGACCAGGTGATCCACGCCAGTACCGACGGCGAAGGCAAGATCGACCAGCCGATTCCCGGCGAAACCAAGTCCGCCACGCTGAGCCTGGGCGACGGCAGTGAAAGCTACACGATCGGCATTGGCGATCTCGATCCGGTCGACCAGGTCACCGGCGTCCAGCATCGGCTGACCAACCTGGGCTTTCCGTGCGGCGGCGAGAAAGGCGAATTGGGTGACGCCACCCGCGATGCGCTGAAGCGTTTCCAGGCCGCCAACGGATTGAAGGAAACCGGCGAAGCCGACGCGGCGACGAAATCCAAATTGAGCGATTTGCACGTGTGAAACAGAGCCACCGGAGAAGATGATGGGATTGCTGGATTCCGCGGGCCAAGCGGCCAAGGGCGCCACCGATGCGGCGACCGACAACCCGGTGGGCGGGTTGATGGATGCGCTGGACAGCGGGCTGAATCCGAAGGCAGCGACCGGGCCGGCGGGAAGTCCGCACTATCTCGCAGGCGATCCGCTGGATTCGGATGACAACGACCACACCCACGCGGCGAAACCGACCAATACCGACGAAGGCGATCAGGCGCCCAAGCACGTTCCGCTGAACCTGAAGAAGCCGCTGCAGTTCGTGCATCTGTGTTACGCCCACGACGATGGCTCGGACAACTTTCCAGGCGAGTCGCCAAACCATGGCATCGCGATGCGCGATGCACTGATCCGCGAGGACGTGCTGCTGTATTCGTTCGCGCGCGGCGCGCAGCGCGTGCTGGAAGCGGCCAAGACCAGCAAGGGTGCCGCCGGTGCGATGCTCGATGCGGCCAGCTCGCTGCTTGGCGGCGGCAAGTCCGCCTCGGGCGATCCGTCGTCGATCGATCCGGTGCTGTCGAAGATCCGTGCGGCCGGTGACTCGGTCAACGTCGAGGAGGTCGCATACACCGACGTGCACGCCGCCGGCACCAAGCTGGCCGAAGCGTGGTTCGCGTTCGGCGAAACCTGCAAGACCTCGCTGGTGCCAGGCAAGGGCGGCGGCATGGGTCTGCCGTCGATTCCCGGTCTGAGCAGCCTTGCCGGCGGCGCCGGAATTCCGGCCATCATCGCCCAGGTGCCGAGCTGGCTGTTCAAGGTGCAGGACGCGTACCAGGGCATGTTCACCGAAACGCACAAGACCTACGAGTGGGAGATCATGAAGGTCTGCCATGCGTACTCGGTGCAGGCGATCATTGCCAGGCACAAACCCGGTTACGACATCTGGTTCCTGCCCTCGCCGGACGATCCGCCTGCCAGCGACGGTCCGCAGAGCGCGCCGGAGAAAACCTTGCAGGACGCGCAGAACAGCCTGCAGAAACTGCCGTCGTTCGGTGGTGCCGATCCCGGCAAGAGCGCATCCGAACCACTGGGCGACATGCAGAAATCGATCGCCGGCGCGCGCCAGGGTGCGCGCGATACCGCCGGCGACATCACCGGCTGGCTGGCCACCGCCGAGACGATGGGTGCCAAGCTGCCGCCGGATGCCGTCGCGGCGGTGGCTGCCGCGATCGCGGTACTCGCCGGCAATCCGCAGGGCACTCCGAAGGTGGACGCGCTGGGCACCGTGCTCGGTCGCGGACTGGCGCAGGGGCTCGGGCTCTCCGGCGGGCTGCCCGGTCCGCTGCAGACGTATGTGGACATCATCGGCGACATCACCCTGACCCTGTTGCCGAAAATCTACGGCTACGTGCACAGCCGCTACGGCGAAGTCGACCCGGCGCTGATCTGCGCCGCCGTGCACGAGGCGATCGCCGATCGCGTGGTGGATCTGATCTGGGCACTGATCTTCGGCAAGGGCAGCAAGCCCGGCAGCAACGACAAGGCGGCCGAAACCAAGAAGGGCACCGATGTCGTCGACAATCTGGGCCAGGGCCAGCTGGGTGCCGGCAACGCGATACCCGATGCCAGCCTGCTGGAAAACAAGGCCGCCGACCTGGTGACCAACTTCATCAAGGGCCAGGGCCACTACATCAATTTCCTGATCCTGTTCATCGCCGAAGACGTGACCAAGGAGCTGCAGCTGGCGTGGCTGGAAAACCTGGGCAGAAACACCATCACGATGGAGGCCTACCTCGGCCGCCTGCCGCAGATCGCCGCGCTGCTCGGACGCAACCTGGTGTTTCCGGTGTTCAACCTGCTGATGCAGGTGTTCGGCATCGGCGACAAGCTGGCCGGGATGGTGTGGGATCCGGTCAAGGAGAAGATCGGCCAGGCTGGCGACATCGCGCACACCGTCAAGAAGACCAAGGACGATGTGCACCAGGCTGGCGACGATATCGCCGACGGCTCCAAGCGCGCGGAAAATGAAATCGGCAACCAGAGCAACGCACTGCAGCAGCAGGCCAGCGACCTGGCCAATCCGGATTCCTCGGTGAGCAGTCTGAGCGATCTGCAGGCGCTGAAAGATCAGAAGGAACAGCAGGCCAGGGACCTGGGCAACACTGCGCAGGACGCGCCGGGCAAGGTGATCGATGCCGCCAAGGGCGATCCGAAGAAATCCGGCGACGACGCAAAAGCACCCGAAGGCAGCGGGCCGATTTCCGCCGCGCGCAAGACCGCCGGCAAGGGCAAACCGTTGCAGCCGGGCGACGTCGACAAGGCCGGTCGGGTCACCATCGAAACCGAAAGCGCGATCACCGATGCACTGGCCGCGCCGCCACCCGCGGCACCGCCAGCCAGCAGCGGGACCGGCATCCCGGGGCTGCCGTTCTGATCCGGTCCCATGCGTGCAGCGTCAGCACGCGCATCGTCACACGCAAGAAAAGCCGCGCGGGTTGCGCGGCTTTTCTGCATGGTCACGCTGGAATGGATGACCGGGCAGGACCGCTCAGGGAATCATCTCGGTGGTCTGCCCCGGATTGCTGACCGATACCACGCCAAGCCACTGGCACAGGCAGGTGCAGGTGTTGTCGAGTGCCGGCTGGCTGCCGAGCATCACCGTCGGTGCGCCGGGAATCCACGGCGCGCTGGTCGCCGGAATGCACGGCGCCGGCGAGAACACGCCGGCCTTGGCCGCGGTGGCGGCGATCACGGTGGGGTTGGTCGGTGCCGAACACATGCCGAACGGCATGATGTTGGTCATCGGGATGTGGTCCTGGATGTTCGCCGCGGGCTGGTTGCCGGACATCACCTTGTTCACCGGCAGCACCACCAGCGACGATGGCGCGACGCCGAATGTACACATCAGCGACGCACCGTTGACGACCTGGATCGGCACGACGGCGAACCTCTAGCCGCCGCTGGCCACGATCTCGACGCGGCGATTCTCGCCGGCGGTCGGATCAGCCTTGTTGAGCAGTTCGCTGGCACCCTTGCCGCTGGCGCTGAGCCGATCGGCGCCGACGCCATGACCGACCAGGAAGCGCTTGACCGAGGCAGCACGCATCTGCGACAGGCGCATGTTGTAGCCGGCCGAACCCACGCCGTCGGTGTGGCCGACCACCTGGAAGGTGCGGCCCTTCAACTCGTCCGAGCTCAGCGCCGTGGCCAGGTTGCCCATGGTGGTGGCCGATGCACCTTCGATGCGGTCGGAGTTGAACGCGAACTGGATCTGCATCGAGATGGAAGCCGGTGGTGGCGCCGGTGCATCGGCCACCTTGCCGGCCGCAGCCGCGCCGCCCAGACGCAACGAACGGGTGGCGCCGGTGTTGATCACCGAATCGTCGTCTTTCACCTTGAGCTGGTCGACGATCGACTTCACCGAAGGCGTATCCCCGGCCGGCGGCTTCGAGCCGTGGTCCTGCGCCACCGCACAGGTGGCCATCAGCAGCGCAAGGGCGAGGCAGGACAAGGGGCGAGTGGCGTTCATGGAGCTCTCCGGTGTTCGCGCCCGAGAGGCGCGGCATGGCTGACGTTGGATGCCCGCAGTGTGTGCAGCAGCGGCTGTTTTTTCGATATGCAATTCGCTCTATGCCGCATGTTGCTATGTCGAACTGCTTATCGATGGGATCGCCGCAGTTATCTAGAGTGGACGCGTAACTGGCATGGAAGGCCGTGCACACCCGTCCCGCCGAGCCCGCCAGACACCCGCCATGACATCGACAAACTTGCGATCGCCCCGCCCATGCTGTCGGTCACAATGCGCCAGCGCCAGTCGCGCGGGAATACCGGTGCAGGCCGATTGATGGCGCGCCGGCCGACTGCGCTGCTGCCTCGCCTGCTCGCCGACAGCGTGCTGCCGTGCGCGCTTGCCGCACTGGTCGTGGTCGGCGTGCTGACCCTGCAGCAGATGCGTGGCGTGGACGACCAGGCGCACATGCGCATTGCCTCGCAGCTCGAACAGCTCGCCGGCGCGCTGGAACATGATGCCGATGGCGCGGTCCAGGACGTGCTCGACGAGGCGCTGCGCCACCATCCCGAAGCGCTGCAGCGGATCGACCTGGAGGAAGCCGACGGCAGCGAGCTGCATAGCGGCGCTCCGGATAATATGGCGTTCGAGCGCTATCGTCGCGAGCTCGCCGATACCGGAACCCATCGCGCCATCGTGATCCACGTCGACGCGCAACCGCGTCAGCGCGTGCGGCAAAAAATCCTGCTGTATGGCGCGCTCAGCGAACTGGGTGTGGTGGCGCTGGCCTTGCTGGCGGCGTTTTCGCTGCGTCATCGGGTATTGCTGCCGCTGCGGCGTCTGCAGGACAAGCTGGAAGATCTGCTGGACGGCGACCGGCCGGACGACCGCACGGGGCGGCGCGAATCGAATCGCGAATTCGTCCAGCTGAATGCCAGCGCCAACGCGCTGGCCGGCCTGCTGGCAGCACATCGCGCCGACTGGGCCTCGATCCAGCAAAGTTCGGCGATCGGCGCCCTCGATCAGTTGCGTCAGAGCCAGGCAGCGACGCGCAGCAAATCGCAGTTCATGGCACTGGTGGGTCACCACTTCCGGCAGCCGATGCAGGCGCTGCAACTGCTCACTGCCAGCCTGCATCCCGGCGTCGACGCCGAGCAGCAGGCCGTGTTCGGCCAGGTGCGCGAGAGCATTGCCACGATGACCCGTCTGCTGGACGCCCTGCTGGAAATTTCGCGACTGGATGCCGGCGTGGTGTCCGCCACCACAGCGCAATTCAGCGTGACCGAACTGTTCCAGAGGGAGCGCGCTCCGCTGATGGAGCTGGCGCACGGGCAACGGATGACGGTCATCTGGCGGCCGGGCCGGCATCGTCTGCATGGCGATCTCGAGCTGGCTTCCGCCTTGCTGCATCAACTGGCCAGCAACGCGATCCATCATGTCGGGCCGCAGGGCCGGGTGCTGATTGCCGCACGGTGCGTCAACGGCAGCCTGCGCATCGAAGTGCGCGACAACGGCCCCGGCATCGCGGCGATCCATCAGCAGCGGATCTTCGAGGAGTTCGTCCAGCTGCATGGCGAAGGCGAGCGCCGCGAAGGTTACGGACTCGGCCTGGCGATCGCCACGCGCCTGGCGAAAGTGCTGGGCACGCAGATCGGACTGCGCTCGGAGCCCGGTCGTGGCAGCACGTTCTGGTTCGAGCTGCCGCGCGTGATGATGCCCGAGCGCGCCGGCGCCAGTCGCCGACGCGAGTTGCCGGCGATGCACCCGATCGGCTGATCGTCGCGCTCTCGACATGCCCGTGAATTTCCAGCGGCTGTCCAAACGGGCTATGCCCTAGTGCAAATAGGCCGCGACGATTCGGCTACCTAGACTGCAGAGGCTTCGAAGAACCGCCGGCATCACGCTGGCGGCTCGCAGTCTGGGAGGGACACCGCGTGCGTGCTCAGATCATGTTGGCCCGGCTTGTCACGGCAGCTCTTTTCACCACTCTGGCCGGTACCGCTGCCGCGCAGGACCTGCCGGCACTGCGCAGTCACGACGCCGCGGCGATCGATACGTCCACCGCGACCAATGCACAGGCGCGGATGGACGATGCGGACACCGCGCTGGCGCTGAGCACCGATGGTGCACTGCTCTACGGTGCCAGTCCGCTGAAGATGGACGGCTATCAATATTGCAGCCAGGCGATCGCGCTGGCGGAAAAAGGCGAGCTGCGGCAGAGCGTGCGCGCGGCCAGCCAGGCGCTGTACCTGGCGCAGCAAAGCAAGGACGACGAACTGCTGGCGCGCGCCTATCGCGACCTGGCGATCGTCTACGGCTACGGCGGCGATTACGAGAAGGCCAGCGCGTTCGCCAAGGTTGCGCTGGAGCATCCGGTCAAGGATCCGACCCAGATCGTCGGACCCGCACATAAAGTGCTCGGCGACGCCGCGGCGCGGCAGGGCGACTACAACGCCGCCGTCGCCGAGTATCAGCTGGCGATGACCGGGAGCTCCGATCACTACCGTCCGCTGGTGCAGCTGTCGCTGGCCAACGCGTTGATCGGTCAGGGCGACGTGACTGGTGCGCGCAAGGTGATGGACACGTTGAAGGCGACACCGATCGATCCAACCCTGGCGCTGCTGCTCAAGCGCACCGAGGCCAAGCTGCTGCTGGCGGAGAACAAGCCCGCCGACGCCCTCGTGCTGTATCGCGAACTGGAAACCGCGGCAAGCGGCAGCGATGCCGGCTACCAGCGTTTCTGGGCCGAGGACGGCATCGCCCGCAGCCAGCTCGCACAGGGCGACAAGGCCCAGGCGCTCGGCACCTGGACGCAGGCGCTGGACGGGCTGGACCAGGTACGCGCGCAGTTCCACAGCGAGGAATTCAAGATCGGCCTGTTCTCCGATGTGCAGACGGTGTTCGAACAGGCCATCGACCTGTATTCGCAGATGGGCAACAGCGCGCAGGCGTTCGACCTGTCCGAGCGCAGCCGTGCACGCGC
>JBDTZX010000136.1:0-3923 GCA_040004895.1 Rhodanobacter sp.
TCATAACCCGAAGGTCGCAGGTTCGAATCCTGCCCCCGCTACCAGATCTTTCTTGATACAAGAAAGCCTCCTAGTGAGGCTTTTTTGTTGGGCGCACGGACGCGTCGCACATGTCTGCAACGCGGCGTGTGTCGGAACGAGGAACATCGGCGATATAAGGAAATGGGCCGTTGGAGCCCATTTTTTGTTTCTGGCGGTACGAGACAAGCGAAATCCATGGATACACAGGCGCTGGCACAACGCTTTACCGAAGTACTGGCCGATCTCGGTCTCGAATGCATTGGTGTGGAATTCACTCCTTCGCACGGGCAGAGTACGCTGCGCGTTTACCTGGACCTGCTCGACAAGATCGCTGCGGATGACGGCGAGCGGCGTGAGATCGGTATCGAGGATTGCGAAACCGCGAGTCGCGAATTGTCCGCCCTGCTCGATGTCGAGGATCCTGTCCCGGGGCATTACGTGCTTGAAGTTTCTTCGCCGGGCATCGATCGACCGTTGTTCACCGCGGCGCAATTCGCGAAGGTCGATGGGCAGGAAGTGAAATTGCTGCTGAAGGCGCCGCTCGAAGGTCGTCGTCGTCTGCGCGGCAAGCTGGTTTCGGTGGAAGGCGAACACATTTCGCTGGAATCCGAAGGCAGGACATTCGAATTCGATCACGCGCTGGTGGAAAGTGCGCGGGTGGTGCCGGACTGGGTAGCGCTGGGTTACGCGCCGCAGCCGAAGCGCGGTGGCAAGGTGCCCGGCAAGCAGTAGGCCGGTCGCTGAAAATGAATAGTGCGGCCGTGGATGGTCGCTTCTTGATCCTGGCGTTCAAGGATGAACGCAAAAGTCAACGTTTGGGACGCCGGTCGGCGCCTATGGAGTTGCTGCAATGAGCAAAGAGCTTTTGCTGGTCGTTGATGCGGTCGCCAATGAAAAGGGCGTGCCGCGCGAAGTCATTTTCGAAGCAATGGAAGCCGCACTGGCATCCGCCGCGAAGAAGCGCTATCCGGACGAAGAGCCGGATATCCGCGTGTCGATCGACACCGACACCGGCGAGTATCAGACGTTCCGGCGCTGGGAAGTGATTGCCGACGACGGCGAGATGGAATCGCCGTTCTACCAGCTGCGCCTGATGGATGCGCTGGACGAGCGTGCCGATGCCGAACTGGGTGAATACATCGAACAGCAGGTCGAGAACGCCGAATTCGGCCGCATCGCCGCGCAGGCCGCCAAGCAGGTGATCGTGCAGCGCGTGCGCGAAGCCGAGCGCCAGCAGGTGGTCGATGCGTTTGCCGATCGCGTGGGCGAGCTGGTCACTGGCATCGTCAAGCGGGTCGAGCGCGGCAACCTCTATCTCGACCTGGGCAGCAACGCCGAGGCATTCATTCCACGCGACAAGACCATACCGCGCGAATCGGCCCGCGTCGGCGACCGCGTGCGTGGCTATCTCTACGAAGTGAAGTCGGAAGTCCGCGGACCACAGCTGTTCGTCTCGCGTGCGGCACCGGAATTCATGATCGAACTGTTCAAACTCGAAGTGCCCGAAGTCGGCCAGGGCCTGGTCGAGATCAAGGGTTGTGCCCGCGATCCGGGTGATCGCGCCAAGATCGCCGTGCTGGCGCATGACAGCCGCACCGATCCGATCGGTGCCTGCATCGGCATGCGCGGTTCGCGCGTGCAGGCGGTCTCCAATGACCTCAACGGCGAGCGCGTCGACATCATCCTGTGGCACGAGAACCAGGCGCAGTTCGTCATCAATGCGATGGCGCCGGCCGAAGTGCAGTCGATCATCATGGACGAGGAAAAGCACTCGATGGATATCGCGGTGGCCGAGGACAAGTTGTCCCAGGCGATCGGCCGCGGTGGCCAGAACGTACGCTTGGCCAGCAAGCTCACCGGCTGGCAGCTCAACGTGATGACCCAGGACCAGGTCACCGCCAAGAGCGAGTCCGAGCAGGAGGCTGCGCGCCAGCTGTTCATGGACAAGCTCGAAGTGGATCAGGAGATCGCGGTCATCCTGGTGCAGGAAGGCTTCTCCAGCGTCGAGGAAATCGCTTATGTGCCCAGTGCCGAGCTGCTGGCGGTGGAAGGCTTCGACGAGGACATCGTCGAGGAACTCCGCGCCCGTGCACGCGATGCACTGCTGACCGAGGCGCTGGCGGCGGAAGAGGGTGTCGACGAACATCAGCCGTCCGCCGAGCTGCTCGCGCTGGAAGGCATGGACGAAACGACGGCCTATGCACTGGCCGCACGCGAGATCAGCACGGTCGATGACCTGGCGGATCTGGCGGTGGACGACCTGATCGATATCGAAGGCATGAACGAGGCGCGCGCTGCGGCGCTGATCATGATCGCGCGTGCGCCGATGATCGAGCGGCTGGAGAAAGGCGGCTAACCGGAGACGGCGGCGTCCCGGCAAGGGCGTCGGAAAGGCTTGAAACAGCCTTTCACCACGGACAGAAGTGGCGGCGCAGACTATGCCGCACGAAATGACAAGCGCTGGAACGGCGGAGCAAAGAACACGATGTCGGACGTCACGATCAAACAACTCGCCCAGGTCCTGGGCATGCCGGTCGACCGGCTGCTGACGCAGCTGGGCGAAGCGGGCATGAAATTCTCCGATCAGGAGCAAGTCATCAGCAGCACCGAAAAGGTGAAGCTGCTGGGCTTCCTGCGGCGCACCCACGGCAAGACCGAGACCGCCGCCGAGGTCGACGACAGTGCGCCGCGCCAGATCACCCTCAAGCGACGCACGGTCGGCGAACTCAAGGTCGCCACACCGGGCGCACGTGGCGCTGCCGGCACCGCCAAGACCGTCAACGTCGAGGTGCGTGCCAAGCGAACCTACGTCAAGCGCAGCGTGATCGCCGAGGAAGCGAACGCCGAGCCCGAACGCGAGGATGCCGTGCGCAAGCTGCAGGAATCGCATCAGCAGCGCGAGCAGGAAGATCAGGATCGCCTGGATGGCGATCGCCGTCGGCAGGATGAAGCGCTGCAGCGCAGCGTCGACGAGCAGCAGAAACAGCATGAGAAGGAACTGCGGCAGCAGGCGGCCACTGCGGCTGCGGAAGCCGCGATCGATGATGGCGAAAAGAGCAGCGCGGCTGCAGAAGTTGCGCCTGATGTGGCAGCGGTCGATTCGTCGGCGGTCCAGCGCATGGACACGCGCGAGCTGGGCATGATCCTGCCGCGCATCCACGAGCCACGCAAGCGCGAGAAGCTGGTGAAGCCGGTGCCCGCACCGGCGCCGCCGCCTGCAGCGGCTCCCGCCGTGACGCCGGCCAGGCCCAGCTCGCCAGCCGGGACAACGGCTGCGGCGGCTGCGCCGTCCTCAGACGCGGCGCGCAACAAGCCCAAGCATTCGCGTGAGCGCAGCGAGACGACCGGCAACAAGGAAGAGCGTGACGGCGGCAAGCGTTTCGCTGGCGGCCAGATGCATCTGAGCGAAGCCGATCGTGCGCGTCGTTCGTCCAGCAGCAAGCGCGGCAAGCCCGGTCGCAGCAATCCGCGCGAGATGCTTTCCCGCGGCAACGCCGGCAGTGCGTCCGGCCCGCATGGATTCTCGCGTCCCACCGCACCGGTGGTGCGCGACGTGGTCGTGGGCGAGACCAACGTCGTCGCCGAGCTGGCGCAGAAGATGGCGGTCAAGGGCTCCGAGGTGGTCAAGGCATTGTTCAAGATGGGCGTGATGGCAACCATCAACCAGACCATCGATCACGACACGGCATTGCTGGTGGTCGAGGAACTGGGCCATACGGCGGTGGCCGAAAGCCAGAACAACGCCGAGGACACGCTGGCGGCGCATACCCAGAACGTCGAGCTGGAAGGCGAGAAGGTCACCCGTCCGCCGGTGGTGACGATCATGGGTCATGTCGATCATGGCAAGACCTCGCTGCTCGACTACATCCGCACCACCAAGGTGGCGTCCGGCGAAGCCGGCG
>JBDTZX010000349.1:0-3922 GCA_040004895.1 Rhodanobacter sp.
AGTCATGGCAACCTTTGTGGTCCGAGCGGCATCCATGTCCGCATGTGCAGAAGAAAGATGCGAACCGTACTGATCATCGACGACAACCCGGCCGTGGGCGAGGCGCTCTCGCTGGCGTTGTCGTTGCACGAAATCCGTCCGCTCACAGCGCTGACGCCCGAGGAAGGGCTGGAGACGTTGCAGCGGGAAATGGTCGACGTGGTGATCCAGGACATGAACTTCACCGCCGACACCACCTCGGGCGAGGAGGGCGTGGCGCTTTTTCGTGCGATTCGCGAACAGCATCCCGATCTTCCGGTCATCCTGCTCACCGCATGGACGCACCTGGAAACCGCGGTGGAGCTGGTCAAGGCCGGCGCTGCCGATTATCTGGCCAAGCCGTGGGACGACAACAAACTGCTGGCCACGGTGGAAAACCTGCTGGAGCTGTCCGAGTCCACCCGCGAGATGACACGCAGCCGCCGCGAACGCCGGCAGCGGCGCGAGCAGTTGCAACGCAAGTACGATCTCGACGGCCTGGTGTTTGCCTCCGAGGCGATGGCGCGCACGCTCGACCTTGCTTGCCAGATCGCGCGCTCGGATGTGCCGGTATTGATCAGCGGCCCCAACGGCACCGGCAAGGAACGCATTGCGGCGATCGTGCACGCGAATTCCGCGGTGAAACGTGGCGCGTTCATCGCGGTGAATTGCGGTGCGCTGCCGGGCGAACTGATCGAGGCCGAATTGTTCGGCGCCGATGCCGGTGCCTACACCGGCGCGAACAAGGCGCGCGAAGGTCGTTTCGAGCTGGCCGATGGCGGCACGCTGTTTCTCGACGAGATCGGCAACCTGCCGTTGCCCGGCCAGATGAAACTGCTGCGCGTGCTGGAAACCGGCCAGTTCGAACGGCTCGGTTCCGGTCGCACGCGACAGGTGAAAGTACGCGTGCTGTCGGCGACCAACGCGGACCTCAAGGCAATGATTCGCGCGGGGACCTTCCGCGAGGATCTCTACTATCGTCTCAACGTGATCGAAGTGAATCTGCCGCCGCTGACCGAGCGCAGCGACGACATCCTGCCGCTGGCCGAATTCTTTCTGGCCGGCCGCGCGGAGCTTGGTGATGCGGCACGCGAGGCGATGCTGGGTTATCCGTGGCCCGGCAACGTGCGTGAACTGAAGAACGCGATCGAGCGTGCGGCGCTGCTTTCCAACAGCGGCCCGATCACGCCCGAGTTGCTCAACCTGCCGCAGCATGTGGCGAGCGCGTCGCGCAGCCTGGACGAACCCAGTCGCGAATCGGTGGAGGCGGCCCTGCACAAGGCCGACGGCGTGGTCAGCCGCGCTGCGCAGCAACTGGGACTTTCGCGCCAGGCGTTGTATCGGCGGATGGAGCGCTATGGACTGGTGGCGCCGGCCTGAGGGCAACGCCCGAGGGTGCCGATCGTCGTGCTTGCCGTTGCGCGGGCCGCGTACAAAGATGGCGACATGCCATCCAGCAGGAGTGACGCCATGCGATACCGTTTTTGCGCGAGTGTTTCGATGCTGCTGTTCGCTTCGGTGGTGATGGCGCAGGTCGCTGCGCCGGCATCCACCCCTGCGAGTGACAGCTGGGCCTCGCATCCGGCCACAAGCTCGTCCAGCTATGCCGCGCATTCGCCGCGGGAAGTGCCGCGCAGCGCGGATCACTTCAAGTTCAAGAGTCCGTCGGACCATGGGCCGATGAGCCAGCCACCGCCATCGGCGAACGACAAGGCCGCGGTGATGGGTACCGATCGGGCCTGGCAGGATGGACGTCCGCCGGTCGATTGCGCGCAGACGCCGCAGGATCCGAAGTGTCATTGAGTCGGCTCGTCGCGATTCCGGACCAGCGCTGATGTGGCGCCGGCTGACTTCGCTGCACGGTCGTCTGACCCTGCTGCTGATCGTCGCGAGCGTGGCCGGTGCGCTGATTTATGCGGGCGTGACCCAGGGGCCGTTGACCCATTTGCTGAAATGGGTGCACAGGGAATTGGCGCCGTCGATCCACGCGCCGGCGAAGTGGAGTTTCTACGGCGGCCTGCTCGCCAGCCTGATCGTGGTGATGCCATTGGCGTTCTGGCTGGCTGGCCGCGCGATGGCGCCGGTGAGCCGGCTGCTGCGCGCGCTGGAAGGTGCGGTGGCCAGCTACCGCGACGGTGATTTCAGCTTTTCCATCGCGATCACCCGCGGCGACGAGCTGGGTGAATTGATCCGCATGCACAACGCGTTGGGCCAGACCCTGCGCGAGCAGCGCCAGCATCTGGTGCAGCGCGAGCTGCTGCTCGACACGGTGGTGCAGAACACGCCGGTGGCGCTGGTGCTGACCGATTCGGCCGGTCGGGTGGCGTATGCCAATATCGCCGCACGACATCTGTTCAACGAAGGCAGCAGCGTGCATGGACTGGATTTCGCCGGTCTGCTTTCGGATGCGCCGGAAGCGCTGCGGCGCGCCGTGGAAAGTGGCGAGGATGCCCTGCTCAGCGTCGAGATGGACGGCAGCGAGGAGACCTTTCATCTCTCGCAGCGGGCGTTCCGGTTGCAGGGTCGACCCCATCGGCTGCAGCTGTTCCGTCGCATGACCCGCGAACTGTCGCGCCAGGAAGTGGCGACGTGGAAACGGGTGATCCGGGTGATCAGTCACGAGCTCAACAATTCACTGGCGCCGATTTCCTCGCTGGCGCATTCCGGCGCCGAGTTGGCCCGTCGCGGGGACACCGACCGCCTGCCTGCCGTGTTCGCCACCATCGGCGAGCGTGCACGACATCTGCATGGATTCATCGCCGGCTACGCGAGCTTCGCCAAGCTGCCGTCGCCGCAACCGGTGTCGATCGAATGGGCACCGTTTCTCGATGGGCTGGCGTTGCACTGCCGATACCATCTGTCGAACCCGGCGCCGCAGCGACCGGGTCGATTCGATGCGGCGCAGATCGAGCAGGTGCTGATCAACCTGATCAAGAACGCGCACGAATCCGGCAGCGCGGACGACGAAGTCACGCTGTCGATCGTCGAAACCGGCCGCGAGCTGCGCATCGCGGTGGCCGACCGCGGCCCCGGCATGACCGAAACCGTGCTGGCGCAGGCGCTGCTGCCGTTCTATTCGACCAAGCGTTCCGGCACCGGCCTCGGGCTGGCGCTGACGCGCGAGATCGCGGAGGCACACGGCGGTCGCGTGCTGCTGGCCAACCGGGAGGGCGGCGGGCTGCAGGTAAGCCTGCTGTTGCCGCAAACGGGCCGTCAGGGACCGGCGTAACACCAGCTCGCCTATACTGATGCCTTGATCAGGACAGGGAGAAAGCAATGGGATTCGGACAGATAGTCGCGCTGCTCATCGTGGCGCTGGTCGTCATCGGCATCGCCAAGCTGGTGCGAATCGTGCCGCAGGGTTTCGAGTGGACGGTGGAGACGTTTGGCAAATACACCCGCACGCTCAGTCCCGGGCTGCATTTCCTGATGCCGATCTATCAGACCGTCGGGCGCAAGATCAACATGATGGAGCAGGTGCTGGACGTGCCGTCGCAGGACGTGATCACCAAGGACAACGCCGTGGTGCGCGTCGATGGCGTGGTGTTCTACCAGGTGCTTGATGCGTCGAAGGCCGCCTACGAGGTTTCCAATCTCGAACAGGCGTCGCTGGCCCTGATCATGACCAACATTCGTACCGTGCTCGGTTCGATGGATCTGGACGAATCGCTGAGCCAGCGCGACGCGATCAACGCCAAGCTGCTGCGCGTGGTCGACGAGGCGACGCATCCGTGGGGCGTCAAGGTCAACCGCATCGAGATCAAGGACATCGCGCCGCCGCGCGACCTGATCGACGCGATGGCACGGCAGATGAAGGCCGAGCGCGAGAAGCGCGCGAACATCCTGGATGCCGAAGGCTATCGCCAGGCGGCGATTCTCAAGGCCGAAGGCGAGAAGCAGTCGG
>JBDTZX010000175.1:0-3921 GCA_040004895.1 Rhodanobacter sp.
GCCGAACAGCTTGGCGAACTCGCCGTCGATCTCGGGCAGCTTCGGCTCCTGCACCTTAATGATTCTGAAGCTGACCTTCGCGGTCTTGCCGGCCAACTGCTCGTTGCGAAAATCTTCCGGGAACACGATCTCGGTATCGAAGCTGGCGTCAGTCTTGCGCCCGACCAGCGCCTCGTCCAGCGCCTTGAACAAGGTACCCGATCCCAGCACGCTGCCTGCCCGCTCCAGACCCTCGGCCGGGAACCGGTAGTCGCCGGCCTCAGCCGCGTACTCGAACATCACGAAGTCGGCCTCGGCCGCGGCGCGCTCTACTTCGTCGAAGCTGCGGCGCTGCTGCCGCAAGGTTTCCAGCATCTTGTCGATGTCGACATCGGTCACTGCCGCCGACGGGCGATTGATCTCCAGCGCCGTCACGTCGACTGCAGGAAACTCCGGCATGATCTCGAACGTAGCGGTGTAGGCGATTTCACCGTTCTCCGGCTTGCCGGTCGTATCAATCGCCGGGTTCGCGATCGGCTGCAGCTTTTCCTGTGCCACGGCCTCACGCAAGGTGCTGCCGATCAGATCGGACAAAACCTCGCCACGAACCTGCTCACCAAAGCGCTGCTTGATCACCGTCGTCGGCACCTTGCCCGGGCGGAAACCTTTCAGACGAACCGTGCGGCCCATTTCCGCAATGCGCGCACTGACCTGCGTCTCGAACCGCTCTGCGGGAAATTTCACCGTGAGCTTGCGCTCGAGCGTGCCGATGTTCTCAACCGAAACCTGCATGACGTCTCCTGGTACTGCTTGATGTTGTGGGCCTGCCACAGGCGCCATGGCGGCTGTGCCGCCGGCAAAAGACTTGAAGGAAAAACACCGGGCATGGTGCGAAAGGGGGGACTCGAACCCCCACGGGGTTAACCGCCAGAACCTAAATCTGGTGCGTCTACCAATTCCGCCACTCTCGCCTTGCCAATCTCATCGACGTGCGCAAGCGCAGGATTTCCAAGTCAATTCGCCAGTTGCCGCTCAACACGGCAACAACTCGGGAACCCGTTCGCCACGTCCGTCTAAGTCGATGATTCCCTTGTACGAAAGCGGACTATTTTACGGTTGCATCCCCTTCCAGCACAAGCACGCTGACCGCATCGCCCGGTCGGTCGAGGCCACACCAGCGGCGCATCCACCGCCCGGTCTGCGCAACAACGGTTCGGCAGCCGGTCACGGCGGCCGTCTCGAAAGCGCAAAGCAAAACGCCGATTGCGAGCAATCGGCGTTTTGGTTGTATTGGTGGGCCGTGAAGGATTCGAACCTTCGACCAATTGATTAAGAGTCAACTGCTCTACCAACTGAGCTAACGGCCCAGGAAACCTGGTTGAAACTGGGGTGGATGATGGGATTCGAACCCACGACAACCGGAATCACAATCCGGGACTCTAACCAGCTGAGCTACACCCACCATAAATCTTGTAACTGGTGCGCCCGACAGGACTCGAACCTGCAACCGTCGGCTTAGAAGGCCGATGCTCTATCCGGTTGAGCTACAAGCGCAGTCATTACCAGTAGAACAAGTCGCTGGTCGGGGCAGAGGGATTCGAACCCCCGACTTTTGCGTCCCAAACGCAACGCTCTACCAGACTGAGCTATACCCCGCTTTCGAATCCCCGATCTTTCACCTTCGGAGCCTTGAAATGTTACGGGCGACGCCTCGCTCAGTCAATCCGTATCGAAGCACACCAACAACATTTGAATCGTCTTGGCACCGTCCTCACGGTCGCGGAGCAACCACTTCGTGAAAACAAAACGGGGTGCAAAGCACCCCGCTTCACCGTATAAAAATGGTGCGCCCGGAGAGATTCGAACTCCCGACCACCTAGTTCGTAGCCAGGTACTCTATCCAACTGAGCTACGGGCGCACTGAAAAGCCTTACGTCCTGTCGCGGAGATGTTGGGACATCCGGCGGCAAAGCGAGAAGCGGAATTATTCAGACTCCGCCCTCATGCGTCAACACTTTTCGTCAAATTCGTATCGTTCCAAGTTGTCTCGCGGCGCACATGAGGTCCATTTCGTGATGGCCAGTTCCGACGATTGTTCGGATTTAGCCATCCAAACGACTGACTCAGTGTTGCAGTCGATTGCGGTTCTGTGTCGCCGGATCGCCAACTTTTCCGACAGGCGAACCAGCGTCGCTTTTGGGTGGCGGCGGTGGCGGCATGCCACCGGTGGGTGAATTCTTCGTCCAGTCGGCCGGAGGGCCGGGCTCACGTCCATTCATGATGTCGTCGATCTGGTGCGCATCGATGGTTTCGTACTGCAGCAACGTATCCGCCATCACGTGCAGCTTGTCGAGGTTGGCGGTCAGCAATTCCTTGCTGCGCGCATAGGCTCGATCAAGAATACCGCGCACGACACCGTCGATCTTGCTGGCGGTCTCGTTGGAGATGGATTTGTGCTGGGTCACCGATCGGCCGAGAAACACTTCATCCTCGTCCTCGCCGTAGGTAATCGGGCCGAGTTCGTCGGACAGGCCCCATTTGGTCGCCATGTTGCGCGCCATCTTGGTTGCCCGCTCGATGTCGTTGGACGCGCCCGTGGTGACCTTGTCGGCACCGAAGATCAGTTCCTCGGCAACCCGGCCGCCGTACAGTGAACACAGCTGCGACTGGATGGCGACCCGGTTGATGCTGTACTTGTCGCCCTCCGGCAGATACATGGTGACGCCAAGAGCACGCCCACGAGGAATGATGGTCACCTTGTAGACGGGATCGTGTTCCGGCACCAGTCGACCCACGATCGCATGCCCAGCCTCGTGATAGGCGGTGAGTTTCTTCTCATCCTCGCTCATTGCCATCGAGCGGCGCTCGGCCCCCATCAGGATCTTGTCGCGCGCCTTGTCCAAATGGCTCATGCGCACTTCACGCGCGTTCTCGCGTGCCGCGAACAGCGCCGCCTCGTTGACCAGGTTGGCCAGATCGGCGCCCGAAAAACCGGGTGTGCCGCGCGCGATCGTCATGGCGTTGACGTCGCTGGCAGTCGGCACCTTGCGCATGTGCACCTTGAGAATCTGTTCGCGACCGCGAACGTCTGGCAAGCCCACCACCACCTGGCGATCGAAACGGCCCGGGCGCAGCAGCGCCGGATCGAGCACGTCCGGTCGGTTGGTCGCGGCAATCACGATGACGCCTTCGGTACCCTCGAAACCGTCCATCTCGACCAGCAGCTGGTTGAGGGTCTGCTCGCGCTCGTCGTGACCGCCACCAAGACCCGCGCCGCGGTGACGACCTACCGCATCGATCTCGTCGATGAAGATGATGCACGGCGCGTGCTTCTTGGCCTGTTCGAACATGTCACGCACGCGGCTGGCGCCGACGCCGACAAACATCTCGACGAAATCAGAACCTGAGATCGCGAAGAACGGCACCTTCGCCTCACCCGCGATGGCCTTTGCCAACAGCGTCTTGCCTGTGCCAGGCGGGCCAACCATCAGCACGCCACGCGGAATCTTGCCACCCAGTTTCTGGAAACGGCCCGGATCGCGCAGGAACTCGACCAGTTCACCGACCTCCTCTTTCGCCTCATCGCAACCGGCGACATCGCTGAAATTGACCTTGATCTGGTCCTCGCCCTGCAGCTTGGCGCGCGAGCGACCGAAACTCATCGCGCCACGACCACCACCACCGGACTGCATCTGGCGCATGAACCAGATGAACACGCCGACGATCAGCAGCACCGGCAACCAGCTGATCAGCAGGCCGATCAGCGAAAACCCCTCGGAGGGATCCTGCCGGACCTCGACCCCCTTGTCCTGCATCTGCTTGACCACCGCATTGGTGGAGAAACCGAGCATCGGGGCGACCGTACGGAACGCGCTGCCGTCCTTCAGCTTGCCACTGATGGTGGCGGGCTGGTCGGCGCTGATGATGGCCGTCGCCACATTG
>JBDTZX010000092.1:0-3919 GCA_040004895.1 Rhodanobacter sp.
GCGGTGACCATCGGCAGCATCGAGCGCTCGATCACCGACGAAGCGTTTCGCCAGGGCTGGCGACCGGATCTCTCCGGCGTGGTGGAAACCGGCCAGCGCGTCGCGGTGGTCGGCGCCGGACCGGCAGGACTTTCGTGCGCCGATCGCCTGCGTCGCGCCGGCATCGCGGTGGACGTGTTCGACCGCCAGCGCGAGATCGGCGGCCTGCTCACCTTCGGCATCCCGCCGTTCAAGCTGGACAAGTCGGTGGTGCGCACGCGCCGCGACGTGCTCGAAGGCATGGGCGTGGCATTCCATCTCGGCGTGGAGATCGGACCTGACATCGCATTCGAGCAACTGCTCGCCGATTACGATGCGGTGTTCATCGGCACCGGCGCGTACACCTTCGTCGATGGCGAATTGCCGGGCCAGCAGCTTGCCGGCGTGCATGACGCGCTGCCGTTCCTGATCGCCAACGTCGATCGCCTGCTCGACGACCAGCCGGTACCGCGTGCGCTCGATCTCAACGGCAAGCATGTAGTGGTGCTCGGCGGCGGCGACACCGGCATGGACTGCAATCGCACCGCGATCCGTCTCGGCGCCGCATCGGTCACCTGCGTCTATCGGCGCGATGAGGCGAACATGCCGGGCTCGCGACGCGAGGTTGCATACAGCCGCGAGGAAGGCGTTACCTTCCTGTTCCATCGCCAGCCGCTGGCGCTGCTCGGTGGCGACACCGACGACGACCCTGATGTCGTGCGCAAGGTACGCGTGGTGACCACCGAACTGATCGACGACGGCCACGGCCGCAAGCGTCCGACGAATATTCCTGGCAGCGAGGTCGAGCTGCGCGCAGACGTGGTGATCCAGGCCTTCGGTTTCCGTCCGAGCCCGCCAGAGTGGTGCGTGAAGCATGGCATCCAGCTGGATGCCAGCGGCCGCATCCTCGCCGGTGGAGAAAACCGGCTGCCGTTCCAGACCGGCCATTCGCAGGTGTTCGCCGGCGGCGACAACATGCGTGGCGCCGACCTGGTGGTGCGTGCCGTGCATGACGGTCGCGAGGCGGCGGGATCGATCGCACAGATGTTGGGCGAACAGAAGCTGAGCGAACAGACGCCCACTCAGCTGGAACACGTCGCCTGATCGATTCGATGATCCAGATCACGGAGCCTGTGCCAGGGTCGGTCGTCCGCGCTCGCAGGTGTCCGCATCTCTCATGGCTTCGTGCGTATCCTGCGACATGTGCCTGATCGCCTTTGCCTGGAACACCCACCCCCGCTGGCGACTGCTGCTGGCCGGCAATCGCGATGAATTCCATGCGCGGCCCAGCGCCGCGCTGGTGCCATGGGACGACGCCCCGATCCTCGGCGGCCGCGATCTCCAGGCCGGCGGAACCTGGCTGGGCGTCACCGCAGCGGGACGCTGCTGTGTGGTGACCAACGTACGCGACCCTCACGATCCGCAACGCGGCGTTTCGCGCGGCATGCTGGTGACCGACTTCCTGCGCGGCGACCATCCGGCTGCCTCGCATGCGCAACAGTTGCTGCAATCGGCGGCGGCTTATCGACCGTTCAACCTGCTCACGTTCGATCAGCACGATGCGTACTTCGTCGGCAACCAGCCGCAGCCGCGTGCGCAAGCGGTGCTGCCCGGTGTGCACGGACTGTCGAATGCGGACTTCAACACGCCGTGGCCGAAAACACGCGGCCTGATGCTTCGCTTGCGGGACTGGATGGATCACGGCGGCGACGAGGATTTTTCATCGCTGTTCGACGCGCTGGCCGACGAACAGGTCGCGGCCGACGCGCAATTGCCGGATACCGGTGTCGGTATCGAGCGCGAGCGTTGGCTGTCGTCGGCGTTCATCCGCGGCGAGCTTTACGGCACGCGCGCCAGCACGGTGGTGGCGATCGGACACGACCATGCCGGCATCATCGTCGAGCGCCGCTTTGAAACGAATGGCCGTTTCGATGGCGAGACCGCACTGACATTCGGCGCCCGATCCGCACTGCCGGCGTAATCAGAACCGGCTTGCGCGGCTTGGTGAACCGGGTCCCTCGATGGCCGGCACCTACGGCCACCATCGGCATCGCCGGATGCCCGCAGCCGGTGCACTGGCTAGTCTGTGCGCTCAACCACGGAGTGGCAGATGATGCGCAGGGACTGGCTGGTGTGGATCGGCATCACGTTTGCTTCGGTCAGTTCGGCACGTGCAGCGGATTGCCCGGACTGGTCGCCGGCGCAGGCGAAGCGCGAAATGACCGCCTTGCACGGCCGGCTCGATGACTGGAATCACGCGTATCGGATCAGCGGCCAGTCGCCGGTCGACGATGCGGTCTACGATCAGGCCGAGCAACGGCTTGGCGCATGGCGGCACTGCTTTCCGACGCAGGCACCGGCAATGCCGACCCATCTGGCCGACGCCGGCGGCAGTGTTCGCGCGGCCGTCGCGCAGACCGGGCTGGCCAAGCTCGCGGATGCCGCCGCGCTGACCGCGTGGATGCGCGAGCGCGCCGATCAGGATCTGTGGGTACAGCCGAAGGCCGATGGGGTGGCGGTGACGCTGCTGTATCTGGACGGCCATCTGCAGCAGGCGATCAGTCGTGGCGATGGCCTGCACGGATCGGACTGGACGGCGATGGCGCAACTCATCGAGGCGATCCCCAAGCAGCTGTCGAATGCACCGGCACGGGTGGTGTTGCAGGGCGAAATCTACTGGCGTCTGCCCGGCCACGTGCAGGCGCACGATGGCGGCGCCAACGCCCGTTCGGCGGTGGCCGGAGCGCTGGCACGCGACAACCTCGACGCGGCGACCGCCGCACGGATCGGCCTGTTCGTCTGGGACTGGCCCAGCGGTCCCGCCGATATGCCCTTGCGGCTGGCCGGCCTGCAGGCGATGGGTCTGGCCGACAGCGTCACGTACACCCATGCGGTCGCGACGTTCGATCAAGTGCAGCGCTGGCGCGAGCAGTGGTATCGGCATGCGATGCCGTTTGCCGCCGACGGCACCGTGGTCCGCCAGGGCCATCGACCGCCGGCATCCGACTGGCAGGCGGCACCGCCGGCATGGGCGGTGGCGTGGAAATATCCGGCGGCGAGCGCGCTGGCCGAAGTGCGTGCGGTGGTCTTCAAGGTGGGACGCAGCGGACGCGTCACGCCGGTACTCGAACTGCAGCCGATGCAGCTGGACGATCACCGGGTGCAGCGGGTCAGCGTGGGTTCGCTGCGGCGTTGGAAGGAGCTCGACATCCGCCCCGGCGACCAGGTCGAGGTGGTGCTTGCCGGGCTCACCATTCCGCGCCTGCAGTCGGTGGTGTGGCGCACTCGCGAACGCGCGCCGGTCTCTGCGCCGGAGCCGCAGACGCATGATCCGCTCAGCTGCTGGAAGCTCGAGCCCGGTTGCGACGAACAGTTCCGCGCTCGTCTGGTGTGGCTGGGTGGCAGGCAGGGCCTGCGACTGCAGGGACTCGGCGCTGACACCTGGCAAAGTCTGATCGATGCCGGACTGATCCATCGGCTGCTTGACTGGATGGCGCTGACACCAGCCCAACTTGCCGGGGTGCCGGGACTTGGAAAGGCACGCACGGCGGCGCTGGCACAGACGTTCTCGAGTGCCCGTCGGCAACCTTTCCCGATGTGGCTGCATGCGCTCGGCATGCCGGCGAGTGGCGACGTTGAACTGGTCGACTGGGCCACATCGAGCGCGCGCAGTAAACAGGCATGGCAGATCGGCCAGGGCATCGGCAGTGGCCGCGCGGATCGACTGGTCGAGTTCTTCCACGATCCCGGTGTGCTGGCGCAGGCGGCGCGATTGCACGAGGCCGGCGTGCAGGGTTTCTAGGGCGGCGGTACGCGGCGATCGACTGCCATCTCACCGTCGAGATAGAACCAGCGTCCCTGTTCGCGCACGAAGCGGCTGATCTCGTGCTGGCGCTGCGCC
>JBDTZX010000006.1:0-3906 GCA_040004895.1 Rhodanobacter sp.
AACGAGTTTTCTTCCGAACCTTTATCCCACGCCCCACCGGAGCAATCCCCATGACACTTTCCATGTATCAGGCCGCCGTTCCCGTTTTCGTCCGCGCACTCGGCAATCTTGCCCATGTCCTGAAGAAAGGGGAAGAACACGCCAAGTCGAAAGAGGTGTCGGGTGAAGTGCTGCTGCAGACCCGGTTGATCCCCGACATGCTGCCGCTGGTCAAGCAGGTGCAGATCGCCTGCGACATGGCCACACGCGGCACTGCGCGTCTGGCCGGCGCGGAACCGCAATCGTTCGAGGACAACGAGACCACGTTCGAGCAGGTCTACAGCCGCATCGAACGTGCGATCGAGTACATCAAGACGTTCAAACCCGAACAGATCGATGGCAGCGAAGCCCGCGAGATCGTGCTGAAGATGCGCACCGGCGAAATGAAATTCGACGGCCAGACCTACCTGTTGCACTTCATCATCCCCAACCTGTTCTTCCACTGCACCACCACCTACAACATCCTGCGCGAGGCTGGCACCGGAATCGGCAAGATGGATTTCATCGGCCAGTAGGACACCCGCGGCAAGTGCGGCGGGAGCAAGCGGAAGCACCATGCGCGACAGCATGCGAAAATTCAGCTGGCATCTTCTGCCTGCTGACAGTCCCGGACCCCGTGCATGTTGCGACTGACCGACCTCAAGCTGCCGCTGGACCATGCCGAGCAGGCGCTGACGACGGCGATCCTGCACAAGCTCGGTATCGCCGCGGAGGCGTTGCTGAACTACCGCGTGGCCAAGCGCAGCCACGACGCGCGCAAGCGTGGCGCGATCACACTGATCTACTCGCTGGACGTGAGTACCACGCAGGACGAGGCGCTGCTCGCGCGTTTTTCCGGCGACCCGCATGTCACGGCGACACCGCTTGTTGACTACCGTTTCGTGGCGACCGCACCCTCCTCGTTGCCATTGCGGCCCGTCGTGATCGGCACCGGACCTTGCGGATTGTTCGCCGGCCTGATCCTGGCGCAGATGGGTTTCCGGCCGATCATCCTCGATCGCGGCAAGGCCGTTCGCGAACGCACCAAAGACACCTGGGATCTGTGGCGCAAACGCAACCTGCACCCGGAGTCGAACGTGCAATTCGGCGAAGGCGGTGCCGGCACGTTTTCCGACGGCAAGCTGTACAGCCAGATCCGCGATCCACTGCATCACGGACGCAAGGTGCTCACCGAATTCGTCAAGGCCGGCGCGCCGGAGGAAATTCTCTACGTCAGCAAACCGCATATCGGCACATTCCGCCTGGTGACGATGGTGGAGAACATGCGCGCCACGATCGAATCGCTCGGTGGCGAGATCCGTTTCGACCAGCGCGTGGCCGACCTGCAGATCGAGACCGGCAGCGATGGCAAACGGCACGTCCGTGGCGTCACGCTGGCTGGCGGCGAATCGATCCGCGCCGATCATGTGGTGCTGGCGATCGGCCACAGTGCGCGCGACACCTTCGAGATGCTGCACGCCCGTGGCGTCTACATGGAAGCAAAAGCCTTTTCGATCGGTTTCCGCATCGAGCACCCACAATCGGTGATCGACCGGGCGCGCTTCGGTGCGCAGGCCGGTCATCCGCTGCTCGGCGCCGCCGACTACAAACTGGTCCACCACTGCAAGGCCAGCCACCGCGGCAGCGGACGCTCGGTCTACAGCTTCTGCATGTGCCCCGGGGGTACCGTGGTGGCTGCCGCCAGCGAACCCGGACGGGTGGTGACCAACGGCATGAGCCAGTACTCGCGCAACGAGCGCAATGCGAATGCGGCGGTAGTGGTCGGCATTGAGCCGGCCGATTTCGCGCCGTATGACGACAGTGGCAGCCCGCTGGCCGGCATCGCATTGCAGCGCGCACTGGAAAGCCGCGCGTTCGTGCTGGGTGGCGAGGATTACAGTGCGCCCGCGCAACTGGTCGGCGACTTTCTGGCCGGGCGCGCCTCGCACTCCTTTGGCGAGGTGCAACCGTCGTACCAGCCGGGCGTGACATTGGGCAGCCTCGACAGCGCCATTCCGGATTATGCGATCGACGCCATCCGCGAAGCGTTGCCGGCGTTCGAACGGCAGATCAGGGGCTACTCGATGCACGACGCCATCCTCACCGGTGTCGAAACACGGACCTCCTCGCCGGTGCGGATCCGGCGCGACGACAGCCTGCAGAGCCTCAACACCCGTGGCCTCTATCCCGCCGGCGAAGGTGCGGGCTATGCCGGCGGCATCCTTTCTGCCGCGGTGGACGGCATCCGGATTGCCGAAGCGGTGGCGTTGCGCATCACCGTAGGTTGAGCGGCAGACGATTGATTGCCGGCGCTCGTGACCGCATATCCGTGCCATACGACCATTCGTCCAAGGGACTTCCATGTCGACCCAACCCACACCTGTCCGCATCGATTTTGTTTCCGATGTTTCCTGCCCGTGGTGCGCGGTGGGTCTTGCGTCGCTGCAGCAGGCGCTGGCGAAGCTCGATGGCGCGGTCACGGCCGAGATCCACTTCCAGCCATTCGAGCTGAATCCGCAGATGCCACCGGAAGGCGAGGACGTCGGCGAGCACATCGCGAAGAAGTACGGCATGTCGTCCGCGCAGCTGGCGCAGAACCAGGAAAGCATTCGTCAGCGCGGTGAATCGCTGGGCTTCACCTTCAACATGGATCGGCGCAGCCGCATTTACAACACCTTCGATGCACACCGTCTGCTGCACTGGGCCGAACTCGAGGGCAGACATCTGCCGCTGAAGCAGGCACTGTTGCGCGCGTACTTCACCGATGGCCAGGACGTGAGCGCGCACGACGTACTGGCAAGCCTGGCGGAGAACGTCGGACTCGACGCCGGGCAGGCGCGGCAGATTCTCTCCAGCAATGCCTACGCCGACGATGTGCGCACGCAGGAACGTTTCTTTTCCGAGCGCGGCATCCACTCGGTGCCGGCGACCATCATCAATGGTCAGCACCTGATTTCCGGCGGTCAGCCGCCGGAGGCGTTCGAGCAGGCACTGCGACAGATCGTGGCGGCGTAGCCGTGCAGACCTGACCCGCTGCGGCCCACCGTCACGCGTGTTCGGTGTCAGCCAGCCATTGCCGGATCGGCGCCGGGTGCCCCAGCAGATAGCCCTGACCCATCTCGCAACCCATCGCCAGCAGCGCGTCGCGCTGGGCCCGGGTCTCGATGCCTTCGGCGATCACCTGGATGTTCAACGCGCGGGCCAGCGCGAGGATCGCCGCCACCACGGTGGTGCTGTTGGTGTTGCCAGCCTTGTCCAGTTCCTGCACGAAGGCGCGGTCGATCTTGAGCATGCGCAACGGCAGCGAATGCAGATAGCTCAGCGATGAATATCCGGTGCCGAAATCGTCCAGCGCGGCGCCGACGCCGACCGTACGCAGCCGATCCAGCGTGGCACGCACCCGCTCCGGATTGTCCAGCAGGGCGCCCTCGGTGACTTCGGCGATCAGGCGCTTGGCGGAGAGCCCGGTGCGGGCCAGCATGCTGATCAGACTGGTGTCGAAGTCCGCATGCCGCAGATGCAGCGCTGAAACGTTGAAGGTCATGAACGTGTCGGACGGACCGTAGTGGGCCAGCAGTCCGCAACTCAGTTCGAACATGTGCCAGTCGATGGCTTCAATCAACCCGCTGTCTTCGGCGATCTTCAGAAAATCCGCCGGCTTGAGCAGACCACGCTGCGGATGGTTCCAGCGGATCAACGCTTCGTAACCCACCACGTGGCCACTGTCGAGCCGGCAGATCGGCTGGAAATGCGGCTCGAACTGTTCCTGCAGCAGGGCCTGGCGCAATTCGCCTTCCAGCGTCAACACGTCGACCACGTTCTTGGCCAGCGTTTCGTCGAACAGCTCGTAGCGCTTGCGCCCGAGTTCCTTGGCCCGGTACAGCGCGA
>JBDTZX010000465.1:0-13197 GCA_040004895.1 Rhodanobacter sp.
AAGATGGCGAGTGGGCGTGGATCGATGGCCATCGGCGCATTGTAGTGGCTGGCCGTCCGCGGTCGGCCGCTGACCGTCGGCGCGGGAGATCGGATCGGTCAACCGCCGGTGCGGGTCGCACGTTGCATCAAGTCTTTGGTGATCTTGCGACATGCTGATCGCAGACATTTCCACCGCGCAGTACGCACAGCCATTCAATCCTTCCGGACCGCCATGATTTCATCCGCATCGTTTCGCCTGGCAGGGGCCGCCGTTCTGGCCGTGGTGTTCGTGTCGATGGTGTCGCGCGCATGGTGCGCCGGGACGTCGCCGCTCGATTTCAGCGGCATCTGGCGCCTGGACGACCAGCACAGCGATGCGCCAGCCGATATTGCCGCACGACTGCGCATGGAAAGGCGGCATGAGCAGGCGCCCGACAGCGGCACGCCGGGGGCCACCACGACGGCGAGCCCATCATCGGCTCGATCCGGCGGACACGGTGGCGGTCGCAGCATGGGGGGTGGTCATGGCCATGGTGGCGGCAACCGCAATCACGACAAGAGCGCCGACGCGGATACCGGCACCGCTCCCCAGGATGATCCGCCACCGCTGCTTGCCGACGATTCGGTGTTGAACGTGGCGCAGGACGCAAAAACCATCCGGGTCGTGTTTGACGACCGGGACCAGCTGGACGACCGGCTCGATGGTGTCGCTCACCCCTCGCTCAATGGCGGCGCCATGGTGCGTTCCCGACTGATCGCGAACGACCTGCAGATTTCCATGCAATTTGCCGACGACGTGCGACTGCGCCAGGAGTGGATTCTCTCACCCGACGGGCATCACCTGACGGTGAGCGAATCCTGGACGACCCCGGCAGTGAAACTGCCGATCGTATTCACCCGCAGCTACGATCGACTGGATATCTGAACCGGGAAGCGGATCGACACTGTTGTCCATGTGGCAAGGCATCTGGCGACGCCGACGATCTAGAATGACGGACCGGCTCCCTACTCCGTCCGCGTTCCGCGGGCCCGCACTGGATCTCCCATGCAACAGACAATGAAAGCCCTGGTCAAGCGCAAGCCCGAACAGGGCATCTGGATGGAAGAAGTCCCGGTCCCGCAGGTCGGGCCGAACGAAGTGCTGATCAAGATGGAGAAGACCGCGATCTGCGGCACCGATCTGCACATCTACAAGTGGGACGAATGGAGCCAGCGCACGATCACCCCAGGCCTCACCATCGGCCATGAATTCGTCGGCCGAATCGTCGAGATCGGCCCGGGTGTCACCGGCTACAAGATCGGCGACCGCGTTTCCGCCGAGGGACACATCGTTTGCGGCCATTGCCGCAACTGCCGCGCCGGCCGCCAGCACCTGTGCCCGAACACGATCGGCATCGGCGTCAATCGCAACGGCGCGTTTGCCGAGTACATGACGATGCCGTCCTCGAACCTGTGGCCGATTCCGGACCAGATCCCATCCGAACTCGCGGCGTTCTTCGACCCCTATGGCAACGCCACGCACTGTGCGCTGGAATTCGACCTGATCGGCGAAGACGTGCTGATCACCGGCGCCGGCCCGATCGGCATCATTGCCGCGGGCATCTGCAAGCACGTCGGCGCGCGCAATGTGGTGGTGACCGACGTCAACGACTATCGCCTGAAGCTCGCCGCGGACATGGGCGCTACCCGGGTGGTGAATGTGTCCAAGCAGTCGCTGAAGGAAACGGTTGCCGAGCTGCACATCGAGGGCTTCGACGTCGGGCTGGAGATGAGCGGCAACCCGCGCGCCTTTGCCGACATGCTCGACTGCATGTATCACGGCGGCAAGATCGCCATGCTCGGCATCATGCCGCGTGGCGCGGGCATCGACTGGGACAAGGTGATCTTCAAGGGTCTCACGCTGCAGGGCATCTACGGCCGGCGCATGTACGAGACCTGGTACAAGATGACCCAGATGGTGTTGACCGGTTTCCCGCTGCAGAAGGTGCTGACCCATCAGATCGCGATCAATGATTTCCAGAAGGGTTTCGACCTGATGGATGCCGGCCATTGCGGCAAGGTCGTGTGTTCGTGGCATTGAATGATCGACCGCCGGTCGACGAAGATGCTGCGCCGAAAATAGCGCCGCGGCTTTCCTTGTTCCGGCGGGAAACGATCAGCCTCGCCGATGTCGCGGTGCAGATTTTTTCCGTGGTGATCGGCATTCTGCTTGCCTTGTTCATCAACAATTGGGAAACCACGCGTCAGCAACAGTCGACGGTTGGCGAAGCCGTGCAGGCGATACGCGCAGAACTTGCCGCCAACCGGATTGTGCTGCGCGACCATGCCATGCAGATGTTCGCCATGGCCACGCGCATGCGCGAATCATCAGCGAACAAGAACCAGCTGCCGCGTCCCTGTTTCAGGTGGGATGAATGGCACGGAATCGGTGGCCTGAATCTGGTCGATGCGGCCTACCAGACATCGATCACCACCCAGGCATTGGCCAACATGCCTTTCAAACAGGCGCAGCTCGTTTCGCAGATCTACGGATGGCAACGCTACACGCTGAAAGGAATCGATATGGATGCCCCGTTGCTGTTCGAACAACCGCAAACACTCGAATTGTGCGCTGGTATCGTCGAGGAGATTGGCAACAACAACTTGCGACTGGATGCGGACTTTGCACGCCTGATCGGCCCCGATACGGCAGCGCCTCCCGCGCTGCTCGTGCCCCACTGAGACGTTTCAGCGGGCGGAGCCGGGAATTCATCCTGGCCTTGAGCGAGGTCACTGCATGCACCCGGCGTACGCCTGGATTTGAAATTCTCGAGGCAGAAAGGCAGCCGCCGGCAGCCGTCTTTCGGCAGGACAATCGTCGCTGTATGTGCGTAAACTTCCGGCCAGGGGAAAGACCGGCAGCATGCCGCCGGGAAATGACGCCACCGGGATATCGCCTGCATGATCGACCGTCATTCACCGAAAGGGCTCCGCCTGGCGGCGGCACGCGACAAGGCGCAGCAACTGTACCGCTCGCATCGTCTGCGCAAGGTCGCGCTCGTCGTTGTCATCGTGCTGGCGGTGTTCGGGCTGCTCGGCTTCCTTGCCGCACCTTCTCTGGTGAAAAGCCAGTTGCAAACGCGACTAGGCGCGATGCTGCATCGACCGGTCGCCGTCGGCGACGTGCATTTCAATCCTTTCACGCTGAATCTGGAACTGGACCGGCTGCATATCGGTGACCGCGACGGCACCTCGCCGTTCGTCGATGTCGACCGGCTGATCGTCAATGCATCATGGAGTTCGATCTTCCACATGGCGCCGGTGCTGGACTCGCTGACGCTGGACCACCCGCAATTGCATGTCACCCGTGTGGCGGCCCAGCAGTTCAACTTCTCCGACCTCATCGAGCAGTTCGGTGCAACACCCCCCAAGCCGGGCGACAAGCCGGCACGCTTCTCGCTCTACAACATCCGCCTGCACCATGGCGATATCGCCGTCGACGACAAGCTGCAGAACACCAGCCATCGGATCGACCAGATCGAGCTGGGCATTCCCTTCATCACCAACCTGCCGCACGATACCGACATCTTCGTGAAGCCCTTGCTGGCGATGCGTGTGGATGGCAGTCCGCTGCGCGTGGAAGGTCAGACCAAGCCGTTTGCCGACAGCCGCGAATCGGTGATGACTTTCGCGCTCGATCACCTGGACCTTCCCCGCTATCTCGGCTACTCGCCCACGCCGCTGCCGATCAGCGTGGCGCGCGGGCAGCTGTCCGGCACGTTCGAGCTGCACTTCATTGCCGGTCCGTCGACGCCACAACTGCGCCTGGGCGGGCAACTGCAACTGGACGGTTTCGCGCTGGTCAATCACGACGGTACGCCGATCGTCGAACTCGATCACGCGGCCACGACACTCGACGACATTCAGCCGTTGCTGTCGCGTTACCACTTTGGCACGCTTCAATTGAAGCAGGCGGTGCTGCACTACATACGCACGAGCAACGGGCACAGCAACTTCGACGCCCTGACCGCTGGCGGGCCGCCGCCCGATTCGAAGGCGCCGGCCGCGCCAGCGATGGACGTGCACATCGCGACACTCACCTTGCAGGACGGGCGTCTGGTTTACATCGACCAGACCGGAATCAAGCCCGCCGGCCTGACGCTGGACAATCTGCATGGCAGCGTGAATGGCCTCTCCACGATAGCCGCGCCCGCGGCGGCGTTGCAACTCGCTTCGCAGATGGCCGGAGGCACGGTCGCACTGAACGGCAAACTGGATCTTGCTGGCAGCCGATATGCCGGCACCCTCGACTTGAAGAGCGTGGCGCTGGCGTCACTGCTGTCGCTGGGACCACCGCTGCTCGACGCCGAGATGACCAGTGGCAACCTCGATGCCAGCGGCCAGCTGCAGGCAGGCTGGAGCAAGGCCGTCAGCCTGCAGCTGGGACCGGCAACCGCAGCGGTCAACAACTTGTCGCTCAGTCGACATGGTCGTACGCCACTTGCCTGGCAGACGTTGAATCTGGCGATTGCCCGCATCGACCTGGCAGGCAGCGAAGCACGGCTGGACAGCGTGGCACTGCACGGACTGAAGCTCGACGTGCAGCGCCTGCGCAACGGCCATATCGACCTGACCGATCTGATCGCCGCGAACCCGTCCCCGGCGCGCCGCGGCACGGCCCGTCAGCCAACTGCCGTTTCGCCCGGCTGGCACTGGAGCATCCGCCATTTCGGTCTCGACGGCGGTGCACTCGCATTCAAGGATCTGAGCATAACGGGCAAACCGGCAGGCTTCACGGTCAAGGCTGACAAATTCGGTGTGGACGGGCTGTCCGACAACATGCGCCAGCCGCTGAAAGTCGATTTCGCCGGTGGCATCGGCCGCGGTACCTGTCGCGTCAGTGGCACCGTGAAGCCGCAACCGCTCGACGCCGATCTGCGTGCAACCATGAGCCGGCTCGACGTGTCCGCCATGCAGTCGCTGATCAGCGTGCCATTGAACGTGCGCATCAGCAGCGCGCTGGCGAGTGCAAACGGCCGCGTGCTCTATCGGGACCGCCAACCGGCCGCGCTGATCAGCTATCGCGGGCAGCTCACGCTCGGACGGGTGCGCGTCCAGGACAAGTTGAGCGGCGACGACTTCCTCCGCTGGACGGCACTGACCGCACGCGGACTGGACGTGCGCATGGGCGAGGGCGTACCACGCGTCTCGATCGCCGGACTGGCGCTCAGCGACTTCTATGCCCGTGTGATCATCAACGCCAACGGGCGTCTCAACCTGCAGGATGTGGTCACCAACCAGGCCGTGGCGCCGGTGTCCGTCACCGCTGTGCAGGCGCCGGCGATGGCCCAGGCCGCGGCCCAGGCAAAACCGGCGAGCACCGCATCCGCATCGTCCGCCGCGGTTATCCAGATCGATCAGGTGGTGCTTGCCCGCGGCCAGCTCAACTACACCGACAACTTCATCAAGCCCAACTACACCGCCAACATCACCCAGCTCGACGGAACCATCGGCGCCTTCGGCACGACCGCAGGCGGGTTGCCAGCGCCGCTGACCCTGCAAGGCAAGCTCGACGATGACGCGCCGGTGGATATCGGCGGAACGATCAACCCGCTTGCACCGGTGGCTTTCCTCGACGTCAAGGCCAAGGCGGACGGTGTGGAACTGACCCACCTCTCTCCGTACTCGGGCAAATACGCCGGCTATCCGATCACCAAGGGACGTCTGACGATGGACGTCCATTACCTGCTCGACCAGGGCAAGCTCACCGCCGACAACCACATCTTCATCGACCAGCTGACCTTCGGCGACCGCATCGATGGACCGGGCATCAGCCACCTTCCGGTAAAGCTTGCGGTGGCGCTGCTGAGGAATTCGCAGGGACAGATCGATGTGCACGTACCGGTATCAGGTTCCCTGGACGATCCCCATTTCAGCGTTGGCGGGCTGATCTGGCATGCGTTCGTCAACCTGATCGGTCGCGCGATCACCTCACCCTTCCGGCTTCTCGCATCTACCGGCGGCAGCAAGCAGGATCTTGGCTACGTGGAGTTTTCGCCGGGTTCCAGCGAACTCGACAAGGAGGCACAGTCACGTCTGGCCGGGATCGTCAAGATCCTCACAGACAAGCCATCGCTGAAGCTCGATGTCATCGGCCGCGTCGACCGGAAGTTCGACGCGGCCGGTTTGCGCAAGGTCATGGTCGACGAGCTCGTACGCAGTGAGATGCCCGACGCAGCAGATGACGAGAGTGGCGTGCCTGCAGCCAAACCCGGTGCCGACGATGACGGCAAGTATCTCAAGCGCGCCTACAAGCATGCGAAGTTCGACAAGCCGCACGATCTGATCGGCCTGACCAAATCGCAGCCGCCGGAGGTCATGCGCAAGATGCTGGAGGACAACGTCGCTGTCGATGACGATGCCATGCGCCATCTTGCCGAGCGCCGTGCGGACGCGGTGCGTCAATGGCTGCGCGGCAAGGTCGACGACAAGCGCGTGTTTGCGCTGGCACCGAAGCTGGACGGCAAGGGCATCGATGACACCGGCAAGACCACGCGCGTGGACTTCGGCTTGCACTGAACGATGGTATGCCGTGTTTCACGGCACAACATGTCTGAGGTGTCCCGCGACGGTTGAAAGGCTCACAATCAGCCTTTCTCCAGCATGCGGATCCCATCATGAGCTATCCCGGTCAGGCGCGTTACAGCAGCGAACTCGAAGCCATTCGCGAGCAGGGTCTGTTCAAGGCCGAACGCATCATCACCTCGCCGCAGTCCGCCGAAATCGAACTGGAAGGCGGTCGCAGGGTGCTCAACTTCTGCGCCAACAACTATCTCGGGCTGGCTGACAATGCCGATGTGATCCAGGCAGCGAAGGATGCGCTGGATTCGCACGGGTTCGGCATGGCCTCGGTGCGCTTCATCTGCGGCACGCAGGATTTGCACAAGCAGCTGGAGGCAAGGATCGCGCGCTTCTTCGGTACCGAGGACACCATCCTCTATGCCGCCTGTTTCGACGCCAATGGCGGCTTGTTCGAGCCGCTGCTGGGTGAGGAGGATGCAGTCATCTCCGACGCACTCAATCATGCCTCGATCATCGACGGAATTCGCCTGTGCAAGGCCAAGCGCTTCCGCTATGCGAACAGCGACATGGCTGATCTGGAAGTCCAGCTCAAGGCTGCAGATGCCGCCGGCGCGCGCACCAAGCTGATTACCACCGATGGCACGTTCTCGATGGATGGCTACATCGCCCCGCTCGATCAGATCACCGCTCTGGCGGAAAAATACAATGCCCTGGTGCATATCGACGAATGCCATTGCACCGGTTTTCTCGGCGACACCGGCCGCGGCGCGGCTGAAGTTCACGGGGTAATGGACAGGATCGACATCTTCACCGGCACGCTGGGCAAGGCTCTGGGTGGTGCCGTGGGCGGATTCACCACCGGCCGCAAGGAAGTGGTGGAAATGTTGCGCCAGCGCTCGCGCCCGTACCTGTTCTCCAATTCATTGCCACCGCACGTGGTGGCTGCCGGGATCAAGGTATTCGACATGCTCGAGTCGGCCGGCGACCTGCGCACGAAACTCAGGCAGAACACCGGCTATTTTCGCGAGCAGATGATTGCTGCCGGGTTCGACATCAAACCGGGCGTGCATCCGATCGTGCCAGTGATGGTCTACGACGCGAAAAAAGCCCAGGCGATGGCCACCGGACTGCTGGAAGAGGGAATTTACGTCACCGGGTTTTTCTTCCCGGTGGTACCGCAAGGCCAGGCACGGATACGCACACAGATGAGCGCCGCACACACCCGCGCACATCTGGATCAGGCGATAGCGGCGTTTGCCAAAGTGGGACACAGCCTGGGCATCATCGCCTGAAGCGCAGAGTTGCCGATGAGGCAGCTCTCAATCCGCGTGAACGTTCGTCAGAGACTTCACTTCGTCTGTGCTGAGACGCCGCCATTCGCCTTTTGCCAGTTCGTTCAAAGCCAACGGCCCGATCGCCACGCGGATCAGGCGCAGCACCTCATGACCGAGTGCGGCCAGCAGCCTGCGAATATGCCGGTTGCGGCCCTCGTCGAGTACCACCTCAAGCCACGCGTTTTTCTCGCCAGCCCGCAATAGCGTTACCCGCTTGGCCGTCAGCAGATCGCCGCCATCCATGATTCCGGTATGCATGGCGTCAATGGCCGAGGCATCCGGTTGCCCGGCCACCTGCACGTGGTACGTCTTGTCGAGATGATTTTCGGGAGCGGTGATTCCTGCGGCCCACACCGTGTCGTTGCTGAGCAGCAGCAGCCCTTCGCTGGCCTTGTCCAACCGGCCGACCGGACCGAGCCACGGCAAGCCGGCGGCAGCGAGGCGGCTGTAGATGGTATCGCGGCCCTGTTCGTCCGCTGCACTGACGATCAGGCCGCGCGGCTTGTTCATCGCCACGTAAACCTTGCCGGCGGCCTCCAACGGATGTCCGTCCACGGCAACCTGTTGCCTATCGGACTGCACCGGATACTGGGGATCGTGTTTGACATGGCCGTCGACGCTTACCCTTCCGTCGCGAATCCATTGTTCAGCCTGGCTGCGAGAGCAAACTCCAAGTTTGGACAACACACGCGCCAGCCCGAAGCGCGGCATGAGCCTTGACTGACCTTGCCTTGAAGAACGGGACATGCGTTGCATCCGGCGAGCGTAATGGTCTTGGCGATCGAACCACAAGATGCACATCGCTTCGTGCGGCAGGCATCTTCCGCTGCGCATGAGTTCGTGAATCTTGAATAAAAAAAACCCGGCCGAAGCCGGGTTTTTTCATGCTTGTGAATCAGGTTCGATTACTGCTGAACCTGCAACTCCGTGCGACGGTTCTGGGCACGGCCGCCGTCAGTGGCGTTGTCGCCAATCGGGTCGTTCTCGCCATGACCGATCGGGCCTTCCAGACGGCTCGCATCGATACCGTGTGCGGTCAGATAGTCATAGACGATCTTCGCGCGACGCTCGGACAGGCTCTGGTTGTACACATCGGTACCCTTCGAGTCCGTGTAGCCGGCCACCGTGACATGCACGTTCGGGTAGCGCTGCAAGGTGTCGACAGCCTGGTTCAGGACCGAGATCGAATCAGCACTCGGCTCGGCCAGCGACTTGGCAATGTTCTTCTCACCCTTCTTCGGGCGATCGAACTTGAAGTTCACGCCGCGCAGGTCAATGACGACCTTCTGCGGGCAACCGTCGGGACCAACGATGGTGCCAGCAGCCGTACCCGGGCACTTGTCATCGCAATCGTTCACGCCGTCCTTGTCGCTGTCCATCGTCGAGCAATCAGCCGGCGGTGGGGTCTGTGCAACAACCGGGGCCGGAGCCGCGGCCGGGGCGCCAAAGCGCGAAACGATACTGAAGCCCAGGAACCAGTCGCCATAGCCATCTTGACGCGGCTGGGTCTTGTTGTCCCAATCGTACCGGTAACCTGCTTCGAAACGGATATCCGAGCTATCGGTGACGGTCTTGGACAAGCCACCGCCGAGTTCGGCAGCAGGCGACCAGCCGGAGTCGCCAGCCGAGTGGTGGTTGCTGCCCATCACGCCAGCGAGGATGTAGGGACGCCATGCATTCCAGCCACCGGCATAGAAACGTGCGGCTACACCGTACGTGTTGTTGGCCCACTTGCCGTTGCCGGCATCGACATCACGGCTGGTGCGATCCGCAAACAGGTCGAGGGACATGTTCTCGCTGAAGAAACGACCGACGCCCAGACCGTAATAGATCTGACGGCTGTTGGTGTTGCGATCGGTGTCGTTGTAATAGCCACCAACGGTCGGGGCGATATACCAGCGACCGTCGTAGCTCGAGGTTGCCATATCGGTGGTTGCACTATCCGCTGCCGGAGCAGCTGGAGCAGTGGTGTCCTGCGCATGAACGGCACCTACGCCGCCCAGGGCCAGCGCGATCAGAAAATACAAGCCCTTACGTTTCATCAGGTGTCTCCTCAAATTATTAGGTTTTGGCGTCCGTTTCATTCAACCCTAACCGGATTTCGCGTGTCAGAACTGAAATTACGTCATTCAGAGCTTTTATAGCCCCTGCTTGGCGTTCCTGCCAGAAGCGGGGGGAGTGTAGCAAAATCGTTAAGTCGGTAACACCTTAACATCTTATCAACTAAAGGTTGGTGAGATTCCGTTCAGGAAGCCGCCAAACTTGTCCCAAGCGACTTAATGTTCCACTCACGTCGTCTTTACAGCGTGAAAAGACCCATGAACTGATGCAGCGGCATGGCATCCAGTTGCGCCGGCGTCCTGACCGCATCAAGGATGTCTCTTGCGCGATGGGCCGGAAGATGGCCACGAATCGCGGCTTCAAATTTTTTCAACAACACCGGAATCCCTTCCTCACGGCGCTTGCGGTGCCCGATCGGATAATCGATCGAGACCTTTCCCGTGCTGCTGCCGTCCTGGAAGAACACCTGTACCGAGTTGCCGATATAGCGCTTGTCGGGGTCGAAATAATCCTGGGTGAAGCGAGGATTCTCGCTTACCACCATTTTGTCGCGCAGGGTGTCGATACGCGGATCGGCGGCGACTTCGTCGTTGTAGTCATCGGCGGTGAGCCGACCGAACAGCAGCGGTACCGCCACCATGTACTGGATACAGTGGTCGCGATCGGCATAATTTGCCAGCGGGCCGGTCTTGTCGATGATGCGGCATCCCGCTTCCTGGGTTTCAATCACGATCCTGTCGATCTCATCGATTCTGGCGGAAACCTCCGAATGCAGCTGCATTGCGCATTCGACCGCGGTCTGGGCGTGGAACTCGGCGGGATAGCTGATCTTGAACAGCACGTTCTCCATCACGTAGCTGCCAAAGCCCCGCTCGAATTCGAACGCCCTGCCCTTGAACGCCACGTCATAGAAACCCCAGGTTTTCGCGCTCAGCGCGGATGGATAGCCCGCCACGCCTCGGTAGACGGCGTTGATCGCATGCGTCACCGCGCGGCGACAGGCGTCGCCAGCAGCCCAGCTCTTGCGTGGCCCGGTGTTCGGCGCGTGGCGGTAGGTGCGCAAGGCGCCATTGTCGATCCAGCTGTGCGATACCGCTGTGGTGATCTGCTCCTTGCTGCCGCCGAGCATCGCTGTTGCCACGGCGGTGGAAGCCAGCCGGACAAGGATCACATGATCCTGGCCCACCCGGTTGAAGCTGTTCAGTAATGCGTAGCAACCCTGGATCTCGTGTGCCTTGATGGCGTAGCCCAACACGTCGCGAACGGTAAGCGGCTGACCACCCTCGCGTTCGGCCTTTCGGCTCAGATAATCACCGACGGCAAGGATCGCACCGAGATTGTCCGAAGGGTGCCCCCATTCGGCCGCCAGCCAGGTATCGTTGAAGTCGAGCCAGCGGATCTGGGTTCCGATCGCAAACGCCGCCTGCACCGGATCCAGTTCATGACTGGTACCCGGCACGCGCGCGCCACCTGGCAATGTCGCCCCCGGCACCAACGGGCCAAGATGTTTTACGCACTCCGGAAACTTCATCGCCAGCATCGCCGTGCTGAGCGAATCGAGCAGCATGTAGCGCGCAGTGTCGTACGCTTCCCGGGAGTCGATCTTGTAATCGGCTACATAGTCGGCGATGTCGACCAGCGGCTGATCCGGATCGGGACGAACAGTGGAACGGATGTCGTGCGCACTCATTGACAGGTCTCGATACGGGAAACCGTTATTTTAGCCGACCGTCATGTCTATGGGGATTCCGAATTGCTTGACCTCAGCGCCGGCAACGCCCGACAATCACTCAAACACATCCCAAGAGGGAGTAGTTCCCGGTACAGGTTCCCCGTATCGGTGCGGTGGCCGTCAACACGAGCGAGGTATCGCTCCGGTCCCGCGGTAGCCATGCTGCGAACGAGACTTTTGTGGTGGGCACGGACCGTGCGCGTCCGTGCTCGCCGCATTGTCTCGACGCGCCTGGAACGAACATGGAATTCTTCAACAGCGACTTCTTCTCCGGCCTGCTTGCCATCATCCTGCTCGACCTGGTGCTGGCTGGCGACAACGCCATCGTCATCGCCATGGCTGCCAGCCGCCTGCCGAAAGCGCTGCAGAAGAAGGCCATATTCTGGGGCACCTTCGGCGCCGTTGCGGTTCGTTTTGCGCTTACCGCGGTGGTCGTCTATCTGTTGAAGCTGCCTGGGCTGATGCTGGTGGGCGGCATCTTGCTGCTGCCCATCGCATGGAAGCTGCTGCGCCACGATGGCGGCGAGGATCCCGATGTCAACGTCGCGGATACATTCTGGAATGCGCTGCGCACGATCATCATCGCTGATGCGCTGATGGGGATGGACAACGTGCTGGCCATCGCTGGCGCATCCAAAGGCCATCTGAACCTGGTCATCCTGGGCCTGCTGATCAGTGTGCCGCTGGTGGTCTGGGGCTCGACGCTGATCCTGAAACTGATCGGACGCTTTCCGATCATCATGTACATCGGTGCCGGCGCCATCGCTTTCACCGCGGCACGGATGATCACGCATGATCGCTGGATGAGTGGCTGGTTCGACGCACATGACGCCATGAGATATGTGCTCGACGTCGTGCTGGTGGCTGGCATCTGCGGTGGTGGCTGGCTGGTGCAGCGAGCGCGGCGTCGCTCGAGAGTGCATTCGCCAGGGGCCGATTGATCGACGGCCTGGAGCCGCTGGTCTCGAACACGAATGCGTCGTTGGCACACATCAAATTCGAGGCTGTCTGAAGAAAAAAGGAGTCCGCAGGCTCCCTTTTCCGCTGCATCGGCAAACTCAGCGTTTGTCGATCGGCACGTAGGTCTGGTCTTCCGGGCCGGTGTAGTTCGCGCTGGGGCGGATGATCTTGCCATCCTCGCGCTGCTCGATCACATGCGCACTCCAGCCCGAGGTGCGCGCGATCACGAACAGCGGCGTGAACATCTCCGTCGGTACGCCCATCATGTGATACGCACTTGCGGAGAACCAGTCGAGGTTGGGAAACATCTTCTTGATCTCGGCCATCACTTTCTCGATCCGCTCGGACACCTCGAATAAGGTCGGATTGCCGCCATCGGTGCAGAGCCTGCGCGAGACCTCCTTGATGATCTCGTTGCGCGGATCAGACACCGTGTAAACCGGATGACCGAAGCCGATGATGATTTCCTTCCGCTCGACGCGGGCACGGATGTCCGTCTCTGCGTCGTTGGCGTTGCGATAGCGCGCGATGATCTCCATTGCCACTTCGTTCGCGCCACCATGCTTCG
>JBDTZX010000487.1:0-3897 GCA_040004895.1 Rhodanobacter sp.
GGTGTTTCATCTTTACAATGCAGGCAGACCGATATTGTATCAGTCACCCGTCGGCTGCCGTCCGCTGCACCGGCCGTCTCCCCCAGCCACCGCTAAGGAGCCAACTCATGGCGATCGAACTTCCCCCGCTTCCGTACGAAAAGAACGCGCTGGAGCCGCATATCTCTGCCGAAACGCTTGAGTATCACTATGGCAAGCACCACCAGGCCTACGTGACCAATCTCAACAAGTTGATCGAAGGCACCGAATTTGCGGACGCCAAGCTGGAAGACATCATCAGGAAATCTTCCGGTGGCATGTTCAACAACGCCGCGCAGATCTGGAACCACACCTTCTACTGGCACTCGATGAGCCCCAAGGGTGGCGGCGAGCCCAGTGGCAAGCTGGCCGACGCGATCGGCAAGGCGTTTGGGTCGTTCGACAAATTCAAGGACGAGTTCAGCAAGTCCGCCGCCGGCAACTTCGGCTCGGGCTGGACCTGGCTGGTGCAGCGGCCGGATGGTTCGCTGGCCATCGTCAACACTTCCAACGCGGCCACGCCGATCACCGGTAGCGACAAACCCCTGTTCACCGCCGATGTGTGGGAGCACGCCTACTACATCGACTACCGCAATGCGCGGCCGAAGTATGTGGAAGCATTCTGGAACCTGGTGAACTGGGAATTTGCGGCCGGCAACCTGGCCTGAATCGCTCAAACATCGCATGAAAAACGGAGCCGTCAGGCTCCGTTTTTTTATCCCCGTCCGCATCGTTCATGCGATGGCCAGAAGCACCGGCGCGGCCTGCTGCTCGCGTCCCAGCGCCTCGGCGAGGTCGGTCAGCCGCACGGCCAGTTGCCCGGCATCCGGCGCGCGCAGCGTGGCATGTCCGACCTTCCGGCCGGCACGCTCCTGCTTGCCGTAATCGTGCCAGTGCGCGTCGACGGTGCGCAGCACCGGGGTCGGCTCGGGAAGTTCACCGATCCAGTTGAACATGGCGGACACGCCGAGCGCGGCGGTGTCCCCCAGCGGCAGGCCGAGTACGGCGCGCACATGATTCTCGAACTGGCTGGTGCGCGCACCCTCGATAGTCCAGTGACCGGAGTTGTGCACGCGCGGCGCCATTTCGTTGCCCAGCAGCTGGCCGTCCTTGACGAACAATTCCAGCGCGAACACGCCGACATAGTCGAGTCGTTCGGCCAGCGTGCGGGCCAGCTCCGTCGCGCGCACCTGCAATGCATCGATGTCCGGAGCCGGCGCCAGGCTCATCGACAGCACGCCATCGGTATGCCAATTGCGGGTCAACGGCCAGCTGCGGAAATCGCCATCGCGGCCGCGTACGGCAATCACCGACAGCTCGCGCTCGAACGGCACGAACGCTTCCAGGATCAGGCCATGCTCCCGCGCCTGCGCGCCCAGCGCTTCCCAGGCGGCATCTGCATCCGTCGCGCTCATGAGCCGGAACTGGCCCTTGCCGTCGTAGCCGAGACGACGCGTCTTGAGAATCGCCGGCGTGCCGATCACGGCGATCGCGCGATCCAGTTCCTCGCGCGCGCTCACGGGCATGAATGCAGGCGTCTGCAGGCCGCAATCGCGGAACAGGGTTTTCTCGGCCAGCCGATCCTGCGCGGTCGCCAGCGCCCGCGGCGCCGGAAATACCGCCACACGGCCGGCGAACCAGTGCGCGGTCTCGGCCGGCACGTTCTCGAAATCGAAGGTGACCACATCGACCCGGGCGGCGAACGCTTCCAGCGCGGCGTAGTCGTTCCAGTCCGCCACGACCAGTGGCGCAACCTGCCCCGCACAGGCATCGGCGGAGCTGTCCACGACCAGCGTTTTGACACCCAGCGATGCCGCGGAAAGCGCCAGCATCCGGGCCAGCTGACCACCACCGAGGATGCCCAGCACGATCTGCCGACGTTCACTCACTGACGCGGATCCGGCTGCTCCAGCACCGCCCGGGTCTGCCTTGCGCGCCAGCTCTCGAGCGCGGTCGCCAGCGTCGCGTCGTGCAGTGCAAGCACGGCAGTGGCGAGCAGGCCGGCGTTCACCGCGCCCGCCCGACCGATCGCCAGCGTGCCCACCGGAATGCCGGCCGGCATCTGCGCGATCGAAAGCAGCGAGTCCATTCCGTTCAGCGCCTTGGACTGCACCGGCACACCGAAGACCGGCAGGCGGGTCTTGGCTGCCAGCATGCCGGGCAGATGGGCGGCGCCACCGGCACCAGCAATGATCACCTGGATGCCCCGCCCGGCCGCCTGTTCCGCATAGCTGAACAGCAGATCCGGCGTGCGGTGCGCGGAGACCACCTGCACCTCGTGCGGCACCCCCAACTCGGTCAGGACACTCGCGGCGTGCTGCATGGTTTCCCAGTCCGAACGCGAACCCATTACCACGCCGACGCGCGGCGGCTTGGTTGCTGCTGTCATGGTCCAGCCGTCCAAAAACGGCTATTGTACGGGCTTTCCAACACCTCGGCACCCTCTTCAAGACATGGACAAACGCCTGCTCGATATCCTCTGCGACCCGGTCAGCAAGACGCCGGTGCGTCCCCTGGGCAAACAGGAACTGGATGCCCTGAATGATGCGATCGGCGCCGGCAAGGTCGAATCCGTCGCCGGCGTGACTGTGCGGGAGCGCCTCGCTGAAGGCCTGATCACCACCGACCGCAAGGTCATCTACCGGGTCGACGACGGAATTCCGGTGATGCTGCCCGAGGAAGGCATCGGCACCCTGCAACTGACGGATTTCCCGGCCACGTCCTGAATGACGCACCGCTGATGGCCGTCCGTGCATGACACGGGCACATGGTTTGGCTTATCGTCGTCCTCCGCGCGGTTGATCCGATTCATGCCGCGCACATGGTGCTTCACAGGGGTGTGGCAATGAACGAAGCCGGCGATCCGTCAAAAGTCGTCAATCTGGGGCCGCGTCTTGATCCCGCCACGCAGCGCGTGGGCGAATTGCTGAATGCCGTGCGCAGCATGTCGGGGCGGCGCCTGCAGCAGTGGGTCTGCAATGCATTCGAGCATGTGGACGATGCGTTGTTCGACCTGGCCGAGAAGGCCGAGAACAACGCTGCCCAGATGCATTACTTCGACGGCATGCGCGAGGTGCGCAAGCGTCGACCCACGGTCGAACGCAATTTCCTCGCCACGATCAACCGCGATCTGGGCGAACTGGTCCATCCGCAGCCATCGTCGTCCGCTACCCCTTCCGGTTCCCTTGGCACGGTCGAGCTGTCGCTGGTCGCCGACAATGAACTGGAAGAGTCGCTGGCCATCACCAGCATGATCAGCAAGAACGAATCGCGGCTGGCGCGTGACCTGTTCACGGTCAACCAGCGGCTGTCGGTGATCTGCGGCGGCCACAAGATCGACGACAGCAGCAATCCGGTCGGGCCGGCGATTCTGGCGCAGGCGTTTCGCCGTGCATTGCACGAGCTCAGCGCGGACATGCGGGTCAAGCTGATCATCTACAAGCTGTTCGATCGCTACGTCCTGTCGTCGCTGGAAGAGCTCTACCAGGAAATCAATATCGAGCTGATCCGCGCCGGCGTGCTGCCGCAGTTGCGGCCCGAGGTGCCGCACAACGCCAGCAGCACCGGCAGCGCGAAAACCGCGTCCGATCATCCCGCGACGACAGCGCGCGCGTCCGTCAACGACGAAACCGGCGACATTCCAAGCGACCTGCTGCAGACGCTGCATGCACTCTTCAGCGCGCGGCGCGCGCCGCTAGAAGGGGTGGGTCCGGGCGGCGACCTCGGGATGGCGTCAACGCACAGCGGCCCGCTGCCATCCGCCAATGAATTGCTCGGCGCACTCAGCCTGCTGCAGAGCCAGATCGCCAGTGCCGGGCCTCTGCCGAACGCGCAACCGAACGACGCGGCCGATCTCGGCCGCGAAGTGATGCAGCTGAA
>JBDTZX010000500.1:0-3873 GCA_040004895.1 Rhodanobacter sp.
ACGGTACGCATCGGCACATCCGCGCACCACCTCGCGCAGGTCGATGTCCTCGGGTTCGGCGGCGGTGATCGAACGTTCCATCCGGCTTGATTCGCTCATCGCGCGCACCAGCGTGCCCAGCCGTGCCACGCCGTCACGCGCTCGCGCAAGGTACGGCTGTGCCTCGACCGGAAGCGCCGCGTGTTCGAGGTTGTCCAGCGAGGATTTGACGATCGCCAGCGGCGTGTTGAGTTCGTGCGAGAGTTTGGATGCCAGCGTGCGCAGGTAGTCGGTGTAACCGCCGACGACTTCGAACAGCCGCTCGAAGCTGCGTGCGAGATCGCCGATCTCGTCCGGCGCGTCGGTCATTGGAAAACGGCCCTGCTCGAACAAGCCATCCAGACGGCCATCGTTGAGTTGTGCCTGCTCGGCCGCATTGCGCAGACGCGCCAGTCGCAGGCTGAGCCGGGTGGCAAACGCCAGCAGGATGCCGCCGGCCAGCAGCAACACACCGAAGCTGGTCAGCAGCAATCCGAGCAGCGCGCGATTGGCCAGCAGCGGCACCGTGCGACTGGCCTGCTCCAGCAACAGCACGCCAGCGACCTTGCCGGCGTGTTCGATCGGCACCGCCGCGCTGAGCACCACGCTGCCGCGCTCTTCCCCGCTGCGCCAGATGCTGTTCGGCCGGCCCAGGCGTGCCTGCGCGACTTCGGGCATGTCCAGCCGCGGCACGTCCTGCGACCACAGGTTGGCGTCTGCGAGCCGGGTGGCCAACAAGGAGCGATAGATGATCGAGGCGAACCAGCCGGGCTGGCCATCGGTACCGGGCGCGGTCGTCAGCTGGCCACTGCGGGCGAGCAGCCAGCCCTGCGGATTCACTACGCGCGCCTGCACGCGGTCAGGCGCCAGCTGTGCCAGCTCGGCGGAAAGCGCGCTGGAAAAGGCCAGCAAGGGACGCACATCGGCGGCCCTCGGGTCACCGCCCGCCGAGGCGTCGTACGCGCCCACGCCAAGCCGCCGCAGGGACAGGCCGCGCGGCAGTCGCAGTTCGACCCGGTAGCCGCTGCCGTCCTCCTGCCATTGCGCGGTGACCAGTTCGGGCAGGCCTTCGACGGCTGGATCGATCGGCCGCGCAATGACCGAACCGGGCGCCGCACTCGCCAGCAGATAGCGACGCTGACCGAGCGCGTTGTCCAGCGCCAGGATCAGATGATCGGCCGCCAGCACGTTGGCGTCGTCGGCATCGGCGCGGCTGCGTCGCGTGTCGGGAACATCCACGTACAGGTACAACCAGTCGGCATCCTCGGCCAGCAACACTTTGGCTGGTGATCTCGATGCCTGACCCGTCAACGGATCCGGCGCCAGCGGCTGGCTCCATGGCGTCAGCGGCGCCCAGTCGTCACCGTAACCGTCCACGGTGATCGGGCCCGGCGAACGCTGCACGTACCAGCCATTTTCATCCTGCGCCGGCACCGCGCCGATCACCACCAGGCTGCGCGCCACCGCACGCGCCGAGGCCAGCAATGCCTGCGCCTGACCATCGCGCAACAGCGTTTCCATCTGCCGCACATACAACCAGCCAGCGATCGGCAACGCCAGCGTGCAAAGCGCGACCAGCAGCAGTTTCCGGCGCAGGCTCATGCGCTGGCGAACTCGTCGGACAAAAGGGTTGGCGCATCATGCATGGCGAAGGGTGGTGCCAGATCGGGGAGCGTGGACAGGAGTATCGCGCGCAATCGCGCGCCGTCACCGGCCGGCACCTCGATCACGCCCGGCAGATCCTGCAATCCGCAGGCTGGCGTGGCAATTACCGGAATGCCGCAGGCGATCGCCGCGAGTGCTGCCCGCGGTGCATGCTCGACGTGCGCCGGCAAGACCACCAGGTCGGCTTGAGCGAGCCAGTCGCTGCGATAGCTGCCGTACTCGACCGAAACGCCCTGCCACAGCCCGGCATCGTCCGATGGTGTGCCCAGTACCAGCAGCCGGCAGGACAGTCCACGCAGCGCCGTCGCCAGTTCATATGCGCCCTTGCGCGCCAGCGCACTGGCCGGGAACACCAGCAGCGGCAAGGCATCGACCTGACGGCAGTTGTTTTTTTGCAGGCTCGGCAGCGTCCATGGCAGTTGCAGCACTTGCGGCGCCATTGCGTCGGCGGCGCCAGGCGCGTGCCAGTAGCGCGCCACTTCGGCATGTGCAGTGATGATGCGACGCGCCCCGCGCATGGCGGTCATTTCCGCAATCAGCAAGCGGGGGTCGGCACGAAAATCGGAAAGTGTGGCGTTGGCGGCGGTCTCGGCCCGGCAGGCCAGATCGAGTCGGCGCTGGATCTCGCCCATCGGCAGCGCGGTTGCCAGAACGTCATAGCTGCGCCCACCCAGTACGCCAAGCTGATGCAGATATGGCAACAAGCCCTGGTCGATCAGCAGATGGGTATGCGCGGGACGCAATCGACGCGCGTAAGCACCGGCCAGCCAGCGCTGACCATCCAGCACGCTGGCCTGGCGGCGACCGGCGTGACCTGCCCATCGGCGCAACCAAACGGCACGACGCAGGCTGGCGCTGACGGCATACTCGACATGCGACGTGCCAGGCCCCGGCAGCCCGGCCCAGCCACCTTGCGGCGAGCGTCCACTCAGCCAGCGTCGCCACTGGCTCGGCGGCCATGGCAGGAATCGATCGGCCGGCTGCGTATTCGCGCCCAGATAGGTTGAAAATTCAGACGTCCAGACGTCCAGCAGCCAAGCGGATTCCTGCTGTGAATTGCGCATCACCGGCTGGTGACGGAAGCAGGACGTTTCCTCGCAACTGAGGCAACCGCGCAACGTTGCGGACGGCACCGAAGACGCCCCCGTGGTCTGCAGATCCAGCGGAATCGCTCGTCGTGAAAGCGATGACGATCGCCCGACAGCTGCCCGGATCGTCAGCCGCAGTTCGCTCGCGTCCAGCGTCAGCTCCATTCGCCAGGCGACCGGCGCGCGTATGCGCAAATCACGATAGTTCCAGAACACCGTCGCATCCAGCGCCTCGCCGCGACCGGCTACGTGCTCGATCCGTGCACTGTGCGCATGACGTTCCACCAGTTCGAAGCCGGACTGCACGGCGGCGGCGGCGAGCAGGTTGGAGATCTGGCAGATGCCGCCGGCGATCGTCGGGACCACGCAGCCTTCGCGGATTTCGCGCCCGCGCACGAAGCCGCGCCGCGCCGCGGGCCTGCCCAGTTGCTGCCAGAAGCTGAAGATGGCGCCGGCCGGAACTTCGATCGCGTGCAACGCCCGGGCGGCGATGCGCAAGTTGTGTACCTTGCCGGCGACCAGAACGAACTCGTTCGCGTCCGCCTTCTCATCCCACAACGGTGTGCGCGATTGGGTGAGCACCGGCGCATCGATCAGACCGTCGGCTGGGGGCCAGCGTCGCAGCGAGCGATCGAAACAATTGCGGCATGCTCGCAAGGCCAGCTGCCGTTGCACTCGCAGCCAGAACCATGCGGCCTGCCTCCTGCCAGGTACGGCAGCGGCGCGATGCTGCAGCATCGCGCCGGCGTCCTCGCTGTCGCCACGGCGGAACATGACCTTGCTACGGGTGCGGCGCAGCACTGGCCGCGCTGGCCGGCGGCACGTATTTCAGGTACTGCGATGCTTCGACCACCTGCCTGAAGAGCGTCAGCACCTGCACCCGCGTCGGATCGTCTGCGGCGATCGCCATCGACCAGCTGAAACGCACGCCGGCATGTTTGCGCGGATCGCAGAACACCACCACGTCGTCGATGCGGTCACCACCCTGATAGATGAAGCCACGACAGTCCAGCTTCGGATGATGCAGCGGGAAAGCCGCGATTTTCGCGGCCGGATCCTTCTGCAGATAGTGCTTCTGATCGGCCTTCCATTCGCCGTCGAG
>JBDTZX010000555.1:0-3863 GCA_040004895.1 Rhodanobacter sp.
GTGGTGACAAAAATCTTGCCGTCACCGATCTTGCCGGTGCGCGCGGAGTGCTGGATCGCTTCCAGCACGCGTTCCAGCTGGTCGTCGGGCACTGCCACTTCAAGTTTGATCTTGGGCAGGAAGTCGACCACGTATTCCGCGCCGCGATAGAGTTCAGTGTGGCCTTTCTGGCGACCGAAGCCCTTCACTTCCGTCACGGTCACGCCTTGTACGCCGACTTCGGCCAGTGCCTCGCGCACGTCGTCCAGCTTGAATGGCTTGATGATGGCCACGACCAGCTTCATGGAATTTCCTTCAGTGAATGGCAACGGCGCACGGCACGACGTATCGTGCATTCTGCCCTCGCTGGCTCAGCCTGTCGCCTGACACGCTCGCGTAGGGCAATTCCTACATCTTTTGGTGGAGCATACCGATGGCGCAACTACTTTTCGTTCACATAGACTTCATGTCGACGAGCTCGAGGCGCTATCCATGATGGATAGGCAGGACATCGACAAGATTGCCCTGCGACTTGTGTCGTTGGTACCGCCAGGGTTGGCACAGGCGCAACAGGATTTGCGAGCCAACTTCCATGACGTTTTGGCGCAGGGATTGCGCCGTCTCGACCTGGTCACCCGCGAAGAGTTCGAAGTCCAGAGCCAGTTGCTGACGCGTACCCGCGGCAAGGTCGACGAACTGGAGCGACGAGTCGCTGAACTCGAAGCCGCCGTCACTGTCCGCGGGAGCTGAAGCAGTACCACCACCTCCCGGGAGCCGCCCCCGATCTGTCACCCTCACCCCGAGAACGATCGGGGGCGGTTATTTATCCGCTGCCGTTGGAGTCGCACGATGTCCGCGCAAGTGAGCGACCCGTCGGTGGGTGAGCGACTCCCGGCGGCATGAGCCTTGCCGTCACGCTCAGTCGCGCCCAGGAAGGGATTTCGGCACCGCAGGTGGTGGTTGAGGTGCATCTGTCCGGCGGGCTGCCATCGACCAATATCGTCGGCCTCCCCGAAGCGGCGGTGCGCGAGGCACGCGACCGGGTTCGCGTGGCGATCCAGAACACGGCCTTCGAATACCCCAATCGCCGGGTCACCGTGAACCTCGCGCCGGCCGAGCTGCCCAAGGATGGTGGCCGCTTCGACCTGTCGATTGCCCTGGGCATACTCGCCGCCAGCGGCCAGGTGCCACGCGAAAAACTCGATGATTGCGAATTTCTCGGCGAGCTGGCGCTGACCGGTTCGCTGCGCAGTGTCTCCGGCGTGTTGCCGGCGCTGCTGCGCGCACGGGCGCGCGGCCGGCGGGTGGTGGTGCCCCGGGAGAATTCCGCCGAAGCCGCGCTGGTGCCGGATGTCGACGTGCGCGTGGCGGAGACACTGGGCGAGGTCTGCGGCTGGCTGCGCGGTGCAAATGAGTTGTCGACGCCGATCGGCATTCCCAGCGATGGCGGTGCCGACGACGGCCCCGATCTCGAAGACGTACGCGGCCAGCGGCAGGCGAGGCGCGCGCTGGAAATCACCGCCGTCGGCGGCCATCACCTGCTGCTGATCGGACCGCCCGGTACCGGCAAGACCATGCTGGCCGAACGCCTCGCCGGAATCATGCCGCCACTGACCCAGTCCGAGGCGCTGGAAACCTGCGCGGTGCTGTCGGTGGCCGGGCAGACGACCGATCTGGCGCGCTGGCGCCGTCGGCCCTTCCGGGCGCCCCATCACACCGCTTCCGCGGTGGCCCTGGTCGGCGGCGGCTCGTACCCGCGGCCGGGCGAGATCTCGCTGGCGCACAACGGTGTGCTGTTTCTCGACGAGCTGCCGGAATTCAGCAGGCACGTGCTGGAGGTCTTGCGCGAACCAATGGAGTCCGGACATATCGTGATTTCGCGTGCCGCGCGACAGTCGACCTTCCCGGCGCAATTCCAGCTGGTCGCCGCGATGAATCCCTGCCCGTGCGGCTACGCCGGCGATCCGAACGGACGCTGCCAGTGCACGCCGGACCAGATCAAGCGCTACCGTTCGCGCATCTCCGGCCCGCTGCTCGACCGCATCGATATCTGCGTGGAGGTGCCGCAGGTTCCGCTGACCGAGCTGGGTTCACCGCGCAGCGGTCAGGACGAGGACTCCGCCACCGTGCGGGCACGCGTGCTCAATGCACGTCGGCATTCATTGATGCGGGCAGGACGTCCAAACGCCGAGATCAGCACGCGCGAGCTGGAACGGGACTGCGCGCTGGGTCCAGCCGAACGACGCTGGTTCGAGACCTCGCTCGAGCGGCTTGGCCTGTCCGCGCGCGCCTATCATCGGGTGTTGCGGGTGGCACGTACCATCGCCGATCTCGATGGCGGCGCGGCGTTGCTGGAGCGAGAGCACCTTGCCGAAGCCCTCCAGTACCGACGCTTCTGAGCGACGACCCGGCTTTCTCCTCGCTGGACGTGTCCGCCGACACATGCTCCGATGGCGGCTGGAATGCTGTCCAGGGAATTAGATGACTATCGAGCTCGGCCTGATGCTCGCCGGCATGTTGATGATCGGCTTTCTCGCCCAGTGGCTGGCATGGCGGGTGAAGCTGCCGGCGATCCTGTTCCTGTTGCTGGCCGGGATTCTGCTCGGACCGGCCAGCGGCATTCTCGATCCCGATAAACTGCTCGGTGGGCTGCTGTTTCCCACGGTTTCGCTGGCGGTGGCGCTGATCCTGTTCGAGGGCAGTCTGACCCTGCGTTTTCATGATCTTCCCGGAATCGGTCATGCGGTGCGCGGGCTGGTCAGCTATGGCGCGATTGCCGCGCTGCTGATGCTGGCGCTGGCCGCGCATCTGGTGGCCGGACTGAGCTGGTCGATCGCACTGCTGTTTGGCGCACTGGCCTGCGTCACCGGACCGACGGTGATCGCGCCGATGCTGCGCACGTTGCGGCCGAATGCGCGGATCGCCAATACGCTGCGCTGGGAAGGGATCGTGATCGACCCGCTCGGCGCGTTGTTCGCGGTGCTCATCTTCGAAGCGATCGTGTCGCGGCAGCAAGGCCACACGATCGGTATTTTCATCGCCACGATCGGTTGCGGCATGGTGATCGGCGCACTCGCAGCCGTCTTGATGGCCTACCTGCTGCGCCGTCAGATGATTCCGGAATACCTGCAGAATTACGCCGTGCTGGCCGCCGTACTGCTGGCTTTCAGCGTCTCCAACACGCTCACCCATGAGTCCGGTCTGCTGGCGGTCACCATCATGGGTATCGCGCTGGGCAACATGCGCGGCGTGCACATCGACGACATCCTCGATTTCAAGGAAAATCTCACCACTGTCCTGGTGTCGGTGTTGTTCATCCTGCTGGCGGCGCGGCTGCACTGGCCGTTGCCGAATGGCATGCTGGGCGCCGGCATCGCGTTGTTCGTGATCGCGCAACTGGTGGTGCGGCCGGTGACGGTGATGATCGCGAGCCTGGGCAGCGGGCTCAACTGGCGCGAACGGGCACTGATCGGCTGGGTCGCCCCGCGCGGTATTGTCGCGGCGTCCGTATCGGCACTGTTCGCCTTGCGACTGAACGCGCTCGGGGTTGCCGGCGCCGACGCGCTGGTGCCATTGGTGTTCATGCTGATCATCGGCACCGTGCTTCTGCAAAGTGCCACGGCGCGGCCGCTCGCCTTGTGGCTGAAAGTGGCCGAGCCGGAACCCCGCGGGCTGCTGATTTTCGGATCCGATGCGGTGGCGCGGGCGATCGCCGCGCCGCTGGCCGAAGCCGGCTTTCGCGTGGTGCTGGCCGACGACGATTGGGAAGGCATTCGCCAGGCGCGGATGGAAGGGCTCAACACCTTCTACGGCAACCCGGCGTCGCCGCATGCCGAGCGTCACCTCGATCTCACCGGGATCGGACGTTTGCTGGCGATCTCCAC
>JBDTZX010000322.1:0-3851 GCA_040004895.1 Rhodanobacter sp.
ACTCCCTGCTGGAGACGTTGCACAAGATCAACGAGACGACCTTCAAGGACGGCGGCCACGGGCTGCGCAGCGTGCATGCGAAAAGCCATGGACTGCTGACCGGCGAACTGCGCGTGTTCGACGACCTGCCACCGGTACTTGCGCAGGGTCTGTTCGCGCAGCCCGGCACTTATCCGCTGGTGATGCGTTTATCGACCGTGCCAGGCGATTTGCTGGACGACAAGGTGTCCACCCCCCGGGGCATGGCGATCAAGCTGATCGGCGTACCGGGTGACCGTCTGGCCGGAAGCGAGGTCGATGCGACCCAGGATTTCGTGATGGTCAATGGCCCGGTGTTCGGTGCAAGGGATCCGAAGCATTTCCTCGGCAGTCTCAAGCTGGTCGCCGCCACCACCGACCGCAGCGAGTCGCTGAAGATCGCGTTCTCGGCGCTCGCCCGCGGCGCGGAAAAAGTGGTCGAGGCGTTCGGCGGCAAGAGCGGTGCGATCCTCGCGCTGGGCGGCCATCCGGAAACCAACATTCTCGGCGAGACGTTCTACAGCCAGGTTCCGCTGCTGTACGGAACGTACATTGCGAAATTCTCGATCGCACCGGTATCGCCGGAACTGACCCTGCTGCGTGATGCGCCTGTCGACTTGCATGACAAGCCGGACGGTCTGCGCGACGCGGTCAACGCGCATTTCGCCGGGCACGGCGGCAACTGGGAAGTGCGCGTGCAGCTGTGCACCGATCTGGCCACGATGCCGATCGAGGACGCGTCGGTGGAGTGGCCGGCAGACCAGAGCCCGTACATCCCGGTCGCGCGCATCAGCATCCAGCCGCAACCGGCATGGAACGAAGCACGCTCCGCGGCGATCGACGACTGCATGGCGTTCAGTCCCTGGCATGGACTGGCGGCGCATCGACCGCTGGGCTCGATCATGCGTGCGCGCAAAGTGGTTTACGAGGTGATGTCCAAAGTGCGCGCGCGCCAGAACCATGCAACGATCACAGAGCCGACCTCGCTGCCGCCACTTTGATTTCGGACAAACACAGCAACACACCCAGCCCGTCGACCGTGGCGCCGGTGGCCGATGCGCACGTACACTTCTGGAACCTGGGGCAACACAGCTACCCGTGGCTGGAGGAAGCCGAACCTTCGGGACCGTTCGGCAAGACCGCGGCGATCCGCAGGAACTACCTGCTCGCCGACTATCTGGCCGACGCCGCACAGCAGAACGTGCAACGCATGGTGCATGTCGAGGCGGGCTGGAATCCGCACGAGCCGCTGGGAGAGATGCGCTGGATCCAGGCGCTGGCCGACCGGCGCGGCGCGCCCCACGCGCACATCGCGCATATCGATCTGGCGCATGCACATGTCGAGGCGATGATCGCGGCGCACGCGACGTTCCCGCTGTTTCGTGGCGTGCGCGACCGCTTGTTCGAAGGCGATTTCACCGCCGCCTCAGTGCATGCGACACGCATGGACAATCCGGCGTGGCGCGCCGGACTCAAGGCGCTCGACCGGCGACGCCTGGTGTTCGACCTGCAATGTCCACCGATGCTGGTGCCGAGGGCGGCCCGGCTGGTGCGCGAATTCGAAGGCGTCAGTTTCGTGCTCACGCATGCCGCCTATCCACCGGCGTCCGACTCGCCGGATTTCCAGAAATGGGCCGATGGCATGGCCGCGCTGTCCGAAGCGCCGAACGTCGCGGTGAAGCTCTCCGGACTGATGCTGACGCGCAAACAGTGGCAGCCCGATGACGCGCGCCACGCCTGCGACACCCTGCTGCAGACTTTCGGCAGCAGCCGGGTACTCGTGGCCAGCAACTTTCCGGTCGACCGGCTGTTCGCGCCGCTGGACGAACTCTTCGACAGCTACCGCGAATGGATCTCGGCGCTGCCGGCACGGGCGCAGCACGCGATCCTGCACGACAACACCTGCCGCATCTATCGGCTCGAGCACTAGCCCGATCGCTTCGTGGCCGTCATTGTCCAAGGCCACTACACCACGCCGACAGCGCAACCAGAATCATCGTGAACGTCATCGCGCAATCGGCGCCACATGAAAAGGCAAGCTGCGCGATGCAGCCTGCCTCATGCGTGGATCGCCCTTCCGTGGAAGGGCGACAAGCCATTACGCCTTGTTGTGCAGGGCGTGCTTGAGATCACGCATCTGGTCGTGGCCGGCCTTGACCGACGCATACGCACCGCTGATCACTGAACGCGTCGCAGTGGTCAACTCGTTGTCCTTGAGGGCATCCTCGAACTTGGCCTTGATGTGATCTTCGCCCCGCTCGACTTCGTCCACAACGGCCGTGTCGCCGGAGCTGATCGACTTGCGCAGGTTGACAAACATGCGGTGCGCCGACGCCAGAACGGTGCCGTCGTCATCCGGGGTGCCTCCGAGCGCGCGCACTTGCTGCTGCAGCGTCGATGTCACCTGCTTGCGCTCGCTGGCCCGGCTCTGAAATGTTGCGCTGAACCGCGAGCTGTCCGCGTCCTTGGACGCTTCGGCATAACCGTCGGCGCTGTCAATGGTGGTTTCGATCAGACTGTTGAGAATCTTCACGTCATGGTCGTTGCTGCTCATGCATTGCTCCTGATGGGGAAAACACGGCCTGGGGAACCCGTGCCGCTACAGCGCTCGTGTTCGAATCGCTGGAATCAGGTTAGTCATGCGCTGCGCAGCGAGCCGTGAAAAGCAGTTCAAGACGGTCTTCATTTCAATGAACGAAGACGGCCCGCTGTTCATGCTGCTGTCTGGCAGCTGGCGCCTGCAGCAATTGCCGCAGCTTCAGGTAGACACCGTTGCTCCAGCCGAAGCCGATGACGTTGTCCTTGTAGCCGGCACTGATTTTCACCTCGGCATTGCCGCTGACCATGTTGTATTTCTCGCGGATGGTGCCGTCGTTGGCGAGACTGCGGTCGATGGTGCCGGTGAATTCGTGCGCAAGCCGCTGCGCATCGGCGTGGAAGCCGTAGCGGTCGAAGCCGTCGATCGCCAGCCAGTTGGTCGGTGCCCAGCCGAACGGTGCATCCCATTGCGCACCGCTGTCGTGATCGCTCATCTGCAGGCCACCCTTGCGTTCGAAGATGCCCAGCTTGCCGCGCAGCGATTCGGCCTGCTGCTTCGACGCCACACCGGTCCACAGCGGATAGAAGGTGGAGACGTAGTTGTATTGCGAAGGCTTGGCGGTAACGAAGTCATAGTCCATGTACATGCCCTTGTCGGCACGCCAAAGGTATTTGTCGATCGCCGCCTGACGGGCATCGGCCGCGGCGGTCCAGCGAGTTGCATCCGCGATGTTGCCCAGCTGCACGGCGAAGTCATGCAGGTCATGCTCGTAGCGGTACAACAGGCTGTTGAGGTCCACCGTGGCGTATTGATGAGTGGAACCGCCGAACGGCCCGGCTCGGAAAGTTGTGTCGTAACCCGATTCACGCATCGCGCGGTCGCCGAGGTAGTAATCCGCGCTCAACCGGTAGCCATGCGACCACGCGCCCGCGCACACGGTGGACGTCTTGATGTCGCAGCTGGTGGTTTTCAGTTTCGCGGTTTCCGCGGCATCCGGATGCTGTGCGGACTTGACCAGGTAGCCCGGACCTTCCGACGGATGCGCGATCAGCCAGTCGATCACGCCGATCAGATACGTGCTGTCCTTGAACTCCAGCACGGGCGCAGCACCGCCGTAGTCGAAATAGCGGGCGAGACCGGTATCACCTGCCCGATGCTCCGTGCGTGTCCATGTGGCGTAGTCACGCACGGCCAGCGGATAGGCATGCTCGAGCCAGGCTTGCGCCTCGGCCTTGTCGCTGAAGCTGGCCGGGTCATCCATCACCGCGCGGATCATCGAGCTCAGAAACGGCGG
>JBDTZX010000532.1:0-3850 GCA_040004895.1 Rhodanobacter sp.
AATCAGCGGAAGCGTCCGCCGGATACACGGTCGCGCTGCTCGAGATCCTGCTCGGTGAAAACCTCCGCATAGCGTTCGGCCTCGAGCAACCGGCGCACCGCGGCACCCTGATTCCAGCCATGTTCGAACAGCAGCCAGCCGCCGGTTTCGAGATGTCCGCTTGCATCACCCACGATGCGCCGGATGTCGTCCAGGCCATCCGCCCCCGAAGCCAGCGCAGTGACTGGCTCGAAGCGCAGGTCGCCCTTGAGCAGATGCGGATCGTGAGCCTCGATATACGGTGGATTGGAAACGATCAGATCGAACCGCTGCGCGTCCAGCGGAGCCAGCCAGTCGCCATGCGCGAAGCGGATATTGGCGATGCCAAGCCGCTTTGCGTTGCGCTGTGCCACCTCGAGCGCGGCACTGCTGGCATCGGTGGCCAGCACGAACGACTGCGGGCATTCGTGGGCGATCGCCAGCGCGACGGCGCCGCTGCCGGTGCCGAGATCAGCCACGCTGCGGCGTTCATCCCGAGACAGCCGCTGCAATGCCAGTTCCACCAGCAGTTCGGTTTCCGCCCGCGGAATCAACGTGGCCGGGGTCACTTCGAGGTCCAGCGACCAGAAGCCGCGGCGTCCGGTGATATAGGCCACCGGCTCGCCGTTCGCGCGACGATCGAGCAGTGCGTGATAAGCCGTCCGGAAGTCCGGATCCGGCTCATCCCCGGCGTGCGCAAACAGCCAGCTGCGCGGTTTGCCGAGCAGATGCAGCAACAGCACCTCGGCGTCGATCCGATCACCGAGGCGATGCGCCGCTGCCGCCAGCAGATGCTGCAGCTCAGTCATGCGGCGGCGGTTCCCTGGTCGTCGCAGCCGCAGGGATCTGCAGTGGCCGCGGCAGCGGTTCCGGATCGCGCCTGTCCCAGTAGCCGCTGCGGGTCCACGCATCGAAGGCCCAGCGCAGCCAGCCGATCAGCGCGTTGGCCAGCCACAGTGCCCACACCAGCATGGCGATCTTGTAGACCCACAGCGAGACGCTGAGCACACCGCCACGCGGCAACAGGTTGGCACTCTGATCGGCAAACCAGCGCAAGTTCCAGGCGGTCGAGCCGTTGCCATCCACATGCATGTCCGGCAGCCCGAGCAGGCCCTTCGGCACCGCCGAAACCAGCACCGCCAGCGCCAGCAGGGTCAGTGCGGCAAGACCCAGCTGCAGCAGGTTGAACCGCGTCCCCCGCCAACCTTCGGATACGCGACCACGCGCGCGCAAGCCGAACAGGATCAGCCACACCACCACCAGTGCATACGCACTCCATGCAAAGGCAGAGAAACCCAGCCCGAGCAACAGCCACTGATGGAAACGCAACGGCGTGGGCGAGTACCGCGCCAGCAACCACGACGCGAGCAACAACACCAGCAGCTGCGACCAGACCATCACCGCTGGCCCATCGGTCGGACCCCATGCCCACAGCACCCAGCGATCCTGCGGCAACTGCAACGCGAGGTCGATGTTCGCCACCGGTGCATGCAGCGCAAAGGACGGCGTGGACAGGTGCGCGACGACACCGTGCGGCTCACGCAGGCGCAACGTGTAGACATGCTCGCCCGGCAGCAGCGGCAGACTCAGCTTGTCATCGCGCAGCGCGAGGTTGATCGACTCGTCGTCGCGATGCGCCTCCAGCAGTTCGGCGCCCGCGGGCAGATCGATCGCATGCTCGCCGCCTCGCGTGCTGCGTGCGTGCAAGGTCAGCGTGGTTTCCGTGGCGCGCTCACCGACCGTGCTGACCAGCTGTACGCCATCGAACGCCAGACTGTCGCCGGCGACCGGCGATGGCTGGGTCAACGCAAGTTGCAGGATTTCTCCAGGCAGCGGCTGAAAGTGCAGGCCCTCGTCGCCGGCGCTGGTCGGCACGCCTGTCGCCTCGACATGCCACATCGGCGATGCGTGGATTTCCCATACCTCGGCCCGGTCACCCAGCGCCGGCGCGGGCAGCGACAACCGGGTTGCGTGATCGAGCCGGCTGGTCCAGCGCACTTCGTCGACGTTCGCATTGAAGGTGATGCTGATGCGCCCGTCTTTGACCAGCGCATCGTCACCCAGCGGATGTTCGCCAAGCAGCAGCGGCAGGGTGGTACTGAAGCCACCCTGCTGCGGCGCGATGCGCTGGGCGGTGTTTTCCACCGTCCAGTCCAGACCCAGCACCAGACTCCGGGTCAGTCGGACATACGGCGGAAAATTCTGCACCGGCGCCAGTGCTTTGCCAGAGCTGGCGGTACGCACGCGATGCAGCGCAAGACTGTCGCCCAGCGGACGTCCCGCGTCCACGCCATCCAGCGACCATCCCGCGCCGTTGAACAGCACGCGCTGCGGGCGCAACGCGAATCCCAGGCTGGTACTGTCGGCGCTGCCGATGCGATAGCGCAGGCTGACCTGATGCACACCACGCTCAAGTCGCACCAGCAGTTGATCGCCACGACGCAGCAGCGTTGCATTGGCGTGTCCATCGACACTGACGTCGAGCAACTGCAGCGCATCGTCTTCGTGCGGCAATGGCATCGCGACCGTTGCACCGATATGCGCCTCCAGCATCACATCGAGGGCGTCGCCGCTGGCCTGCAACTGTGCCTGGGCCAGTTCGGCGCAGGCGGGCGCGCACTTCGGTGCCTCGACCAGGCGGGCACGCAGCTGGTCGAGCAATGGCTGGCTCGGCAACGCCTGTGCATGAGCGCCGTACGGCAACCATGCCATGGCGAGCATTGCTGCACCGATCACCCGCGCACCGCGCCACTGTTGCCAGTGCCCGCGCAACGGCAGCAACAGACCTTGCGCGAGCCTGGCCAGCAGCACCGCCAGCAGCGCGACCAGGGACACCCGCAACAACCTCACCAGCCACGCCGGCGCGATCACCAGATGCATGACCTGCTCCACCATGACCGGGCCAGACCAGCCGAGCCGGTAGTTGTTGCCCTCGTCCCAGTGGGGCATGCCGGTACCGGCCTGGATCACGCTGCGGCTGTCCTGCTGCATGACCCCGGGGGCCATCAGAGCATTGGCCGATACGGTGACCGATGACAGATTCTCCGGCGCAGGCGCAGCCTGATCGACCGGGTTGGCGCTCGCTTCCTGGACCGGTGCGGCAAGAGCGGGCGGCGCTGGCGGCGGGGTGGCATTGGCCGACAGTTCCCGGGATGGCGATGCATCCTTTTTCGCGTACAGCCCGTCCTGTGCTTGCGACTCGCTGAAACTCGCCGACACGAACCTGCCGTCGTGTGATCCTTCCAGCTGCGGATGCAGCGCGTACTGCAACTGCGTTGCAGCGAACGGCAGCGTCCACAACACGGCAAGCACGAATGCCGCCAGCGCCCCGACGCGGGCAAACCAGCGCAATCGTCCTTCCGGCAGCGCGCGCAGCAGCAGCGCGAGTGCCAGCGCAGCGGCCAGCGTCCACAACGGGGCGCTGCCTTCGTGTTGCGCCAGCGCGAGATAGCCGGCGGCCAGCACGGCCCATGGCCAGCCGAGCAACCGGCCAGCCAGCAGCGCGATCAGCGCCAGCACGAACAAGTCCAGCAGGCTCCATTGCCCGACCCAGGAATCCGGCGAACGATCCGCGCCGAGCGCGCCGACCAGACGATAACCGTAGGGCAGGTGCAGGGTGGCATCGATGCCCTCCAGTGGCAGTTGCCAGCCGGAACTTGGAATCGCACCCGCATGCGCGGGCAGGCGCAGACCAGCGCTGAGGTTGAGCTGCTGTTCGCGCAACTCGACGCCGCTGCCAGCGTGCTCGCCCCTGGTGATCAGCAACGGAAGGCCATTCTGGCTGGCGCGCTGCAACTGCCACGGCGCCGCCACGTCCAGCCGCTGGTGATGG
>JBDTZX010000286.1:0-13005 GCA_040004895.1 Rhodanobacter sp.
CCGAGCGCTACACGACCGGCAACCTGCGCACGGTGTACTTCTGGCCGGAGCAGCTGAAGGGACATACCGAGCGTGTCTATCACCCGGGCTCAGGTGCCGAAAGCTTCAAGGCACACTGAGTCGAAGGATCGAAACAGACATTCACGACGCACAACCTTCAGATAAATGGCAACCTTAAGGTTGCATTTATTTCTCAATCCGGGCAGGCTCATATGCAGCCAGGAGGTGGCATATGAGTGACCGCATCGAAAAGCAGATTGAACTGAACGCCACGGTGTCGCGAGTGTGGCGCGCCCTGACCGACCATCGTGAGTTCGGCGAATGGTTTCGCGTGAAATTGGATGCCCCGTTCCAGCCCGGGCTGGAGGCACACGGGCACATCACCTACCCAGGCTACGAGAACGTGATCTGGCGCGCGGTCGTGCAGAAAATGGAGTCGGAACGTCTCTTTTCGTTTAGCTGGCATCCCTACGGCATCGATCCGGATGTGGACTATTCGACCGAGACGCCGACGCTGGTCGAATTCCGGCTGGAGCCGCGCGGAGAGCGTACCTTGCTCATCCTTACCGAATCCGGCTTCGACAAGATACCTGCCGCGCGGCGCACCGAAGCCTTCCGCATGAACGACGGCGGCTGGACCACGCAGACGGAAAACATTCGCCAGCACGTGGAAGCCTCCCATGCCGATTAGTGCGCAGGCCCTGCTGACGCGACGTACGCCGGCAGCAGCCACGGTTTTCGCCGCACTGGGCGATCCGACTCGGCTCGCGCTCGTCACCAAGCTGTGCGATGGATCGCGACAATCGATCGCGCAGCTCACTGATGGCCTGTCGCTTACCCGGCAGGCCATCAGCAAGCACCTGGGTGTGCTGGAAGACGCACGGATGGTCAGCAGCCAACGCACCGGGCGCGAGAGCCTGTATGTGCTCAACCCGGTACCGATCGGAGAAATCCGTAGCTACATCGATCTGGTATCCAGTCAGTGGGACAACGCGCTGACGCGATTGAAAGGGTTTGTCGAAGAGTGAAGCATGACTCATGCCTTCAGCGGTTCACTGACTTTGTGGACAACCACATTCTGATGATCGAGGCTGCGTTGCGGTTGCCGATATGATCTGAAACAGCGAATGCCGGTCGCCATGCATGTCGCAGCCAGCTGGTTGATCCACATGCCTGACGACTGGAATTCCGCGTCCCTGCGACTATACGTGTAACACCCAAGACACCGGTGCCTGCCTCATCGCTTGCGTGCGCTCGTCGAGGTGCCAAAGGCTACTGCACCTGCACTGTCTAAGCCGCTATCACGCTGGACAACAATCGACACTTCGACGGAGGCCGACATGTTTCTTGATCGATGCTGCATTCGAATCGGTTGCGAAGTCGAAGTACGAGCTGCCCATGCGCCTTGACGACGGCCGCGAGCTGTTGGTGCGTTCCATCGAGCCCGATGACGTGGCGTCGCTGCAGCGTTGTTTCACCCGACTGTCGCCGGACGACGTGCGGCGTCGGTTCATGCATGCCATGTCCGAGCTGCCCGAACCGATGGCGCAACGGCTGTGCCGGATCGATCCGCAACTGGAAACCGCCCTGGTGCTGGTCGATCAGCGCGGGAAACCGCATGAGATCCGGGGGGTGGGCCGGATTCACGTCGATGCATCGCTGGACAGCGCCGAATTCTCCGTGCTGATCGAGCAGGACTGGACCCGGCTCGGCCTGGGTGCGCTGCTGCTGCAACGGCTGATCGATGATTGTCGGCAGCGCGGCCTGAACGAAATCTGGGGTTACGTGCTGCAGGAGAACCGTCCGATGCTGCAACTCTGTGCGGAGCTGGGTTTCGAACGCAGGCTGCTGGAAAACGAGCCCGGGACCGCGCTCATTTCGCTGCAGCTTTGACGTCCGACGGAAATTTCGCCAGTGGTCGACGCGCGCGTGAATTCGGCCAGCACCATCCATCGGGTTACACTTGCATGCTTTCCCCGGCGTGGCCACCGCTCGCCTACGAGCACGCGCAACTTATGTCCCGTTCGATTACACACCCGCCGCTTCCAACCTCACCCAAACAACGCCGCTACTGGAGCCCGCCACACGGTTCCGGTCGCGCCCTGCTGATTGCCGAATCGGCACGCACGCACAATGGCCTCCTGGTGGCGGTGACGCGCGATACCCAGCGTGCGCAGGCACTCGAGGCGGAGCTGAAGATCTTTGCCGGCGGCCTTCCGGTGCTGCATTTCCCCGACTGGGAAACGCTGCCCTACGACGTGTTCAGCCCGCACCCGGAAATCGTCTCGCAACGCATCGCCACGCTGTATCAGCTGCCCGGCGTGACGCGCGGCGTGCTGGTCGTGCCAGTGGCCACCCTGATGCAGCGCATCGCGCCACGCTCGCACGTCACCGGCTCGGGTCTGGTGCTGTCGAAAGGACAGAAGTTCGACCTCATCGCCGAGCAGCGGCGGCTGGAGGCCTCCGGTTACCGCAACGTGCCGCAGGTGGCCGAGCCGGGCGACTTCGCCGTACGTGGCGCGTTGCTCGATGTGTTTCCGATGGGCAGTGCCGAGCCCTATCGCGTCGAATTGTTCGACGACGAAGTGGAATCGATCCGCAGCTTCGATCCGGAAACCCAGCGTTCGCACCAGCAGGTGGAGAAAGTCGAGCTGCTGCCGGCGCGGGAATTCCCGCTGACCGACGAGGCCGCAAAGCATTTTCGCAGCAACCTGCGTGAGCGCTTTCCGATCGACGTCCGACGTTGCCCGCTGTATCAGGACATGAAGGAAGGCGTGACGCCGGGTGGCATCGAATACTATTTGCCACTGTTCTTCGAACAGACCGCCACGCTGTTCGACTATCTCGCCGACGATGCGTTGTTCGTGCTCGGCGAAGGCACCAGCGAATCGTCCGAACAGTTCTGGATTCAGACAGCCGAACGCTACGACCAGCGCGCGCACGACATCGAGCGACCGGTGCTGCCGCCAGGCGAGCTGTACCTTTCACCGGAACAGTTGCGCGAACATCTCAACCGACGACTGCGCATCGACATCGTCGATGCAGGCCACGCGCACGCACTTGCCGTGGGCACCCAGCCTGCGCCCGACCTGCCGCTCAACCGCAAGGGCGAGGAGCCCGGCACATCGCTGCGGCACTTCCTCGCCAGCTACACGGGCCGCGTGCTGATCGCCGCGGATTCCGCCGGGCGGCGCGAGGCGTTGATCGACACGCTCGCCGCTGCGGGATTGAAGCCACCGAACGTGGAAGGCTGGTCAGATTTTCTCTTTCCTCCGCAAGCAACGCCGACTGCGTCTCTCCTTCCCCTGCCTGCAGGGGGAGGCCGGGAGGGTGTCGCCCGAGCTGGCGAAGAATCAAAAGCCCGTCTCCCTTCCACGAGAATTCCCTTCGTTCACAGCCCTGCCCTGCGACTGACGGAAATCCCTTTTTCGGGACAGACAGGCGAGGGAGCCAGCCATGATGAGCCGAAGTTCGCGATCACCATCGCCAGCCTTGAGCAGGGCTTCGCGCTCGACAAGCCCGCCGTCACCGTGCTCACCGAGCGCGAACTGTACGGCGAACGGGTGCGCAGCGAGCGCGACCGCAAGCGTCGGCGCGGCAGCGCACGCGATCCGGAAGCGATCATCCGCGACCTCACCGAGCTCACCCTCGGAGCGCCAATCGTGCATGTGGATCACGGCGTGGGTCGCTATCAGGGCCTGATCTCGATGGACGTCGGCGGCATGGACGGGGAATTCCTCACCATCGAGTACGCCAAGGGCGACAAGCTCTACGTGCCGGTGTCGCAGCTCGGTCTGGTCAGCCGCTATTCGGGCACCGCGCCGGAGCTGGCCCCGTTGCATTCGCTGGGCGGCGACGCGTGGGAACGCGCGCGCAGGAAGGCCGCCGAGAAAGTCCGCGACGTGGCCGCCGAACTGCTGGCGATCTATGCACAGCGCGAAGCACGCGGTGGCGAGTCGATGCCGATCGACCGCCAGCTGGTGGAGGAATTCGGCAGCACGTTTCCGTTCGAGGAAACACCCGATCAGGAAACTGCGATCGAGGCCGTGCTCGGCGATCTCGCCGCGCCACGCGCGATGGATCGGGTGATCTGCGGCGACGTGGGTTTCGGCAAGACCGAGGTCGCGCTGCGCGCTGCATTCGCCACCGCCACCGCCGGCAAGCAGGTCGCCGTGCTGGTGCCGACGACCCTGCTCGCACAGCAGCACTACCGCAATTTCGCCGACCGCTTTGCCGATTGGCCGGTGCGCGTGGACGTGCTGTCGCGCTTCAAGTCGGGCAAGGAAGTGAACGACGCGCTGAAGCGTCTCGCAGACGGCCAGATCGACGTCATCGTCGGCACCCACAAGCTGCTGCAGCCGGACGTCAAGTTCAAGAACCTTGGCCTGGTGATCGTCGACGAGGAACAGCGCTTTGGCGTGCGCCAGAAGGAGCAGCTGAAGAAACTGCGCGCCGAGGTCGACCTGCTGACGATGACCGCAACGCCGATTCCGCGCACACTGAACATGGCGATGGCCGGCCTGCGCGACCTGTCACTGATCGCCACGCCGCCAGCGCATCGCTCCGCCGTGCGCACCTTCATTTCGGCATGGGACCCGGCGATGATCCGCGAGGCACTGCAGCGTGAACTCGCGCGCGGCGGCCAGGTGTACTTCCTGCACAACGAAGTGCAGAGCATCGAACGCACCGTGCGAGCGCTGGAGGAGCTGGTGCCCGAGGCGCGCATCCGCATCGCCCACGGCCAGATGCCCGAGCGTGAACTGGAGGGCGTGATGGCGGATTTCCACCGCCAGCGTTTCAACGTGCTGGTGTGCACCACGATCATCGAGACCGGCATCGACATTCCGACCGCCAACACCATCATCATCGATCGGGCGGACCGCTTCGGCCTGGCCCAGCTGCACCAGCTGCGCGGACGCGTTGGTCGGTCGCACCATCGGGCCTATGCCTATCTCGTCGTACCCGACCGCAAGTCGATCAGCGCGGATGCGCAGAAGCGACTGGAAGCGATCGCCTCACTGGAAGAACTCGGCGCAGGTTTCACCCTCGCCACCCACGACCTGGAGATTCGCGGCGCGGGCGAACTGCTCGGCGACGAACAGTCCGGGCAGATCCAGGAAATCGGTTTCGGCCTGTACACCGAACTGCTTGATCGTGCGGTGCGCGCACTGAAGTCGGGCAAGATTCCGGATTTCGACCTCAGCAGTGAGCACGAAACCGAGGTCGAACTGCACCTGCCCGCATTGATTCCAGATGACTATCTGGGTGACGTGCACGCACGCCTGACCCTGTACAAACGCATCGCCAGCGTGCGCAACGAAGACGAGCTGCGCGACCTGCAGGTGGAGATGATCGACCGATTCGGCCTGCTTCCTGACGCCACGAAGCAGCTGTTTGCCTTGGCAAGCCTGAAACTGATGGCCACGCCGCTCGGCATCCGCAAACTCGACTTCGGTGCGAACGGTGGCCGCATCACCTTCCGCGAAAAGCCCGAGATCGACCCGATGGCGATCATCAAGCTGATCCAGCAACTGCCACGCGTGTACAAGCTGGACGGCCAGGACAAGCTGAAGATCACGCTGGATCTGCCCGGCGCCAGCGAGCGCATCCGCAGCGCACAGGAAGTGCTGGTGTTGCTGGGCGCCCGACGACCGGGATAACTCATGCTCAAGCCATTCATCGACACACCGGACGTTGCCTGCAGCTCACTGACATGACGCCTGTCACTGGCATACCTCTCTGATCATCATGACAATGACCACGATGACGGGAGATTGAGCATGGCGCAGCACAGGATTCGATTCGGCATTGACGCACCGAACCTGGTGCTCGGCTTTGCTGTTGGCGGTCCGTTGCTGCTGCTTGCCAGCTTCGCTCCGTTTCTTGATCCGCTGCAGTGGCTGGTCTGGACCATGCGCTACACCAGCTTCGTGCTGATTGCCGAAGCAATTTTCATGACACTCAGCAGCCTTTGCGGCAAACGATTTGTGGCCCGTCGGATGCTGGCTTCGCTCGATCTGCGTGGCAACGAACAGGTGCTCGACGTGGGCTGTGGCCGTGGACTGCTGCTGCTTGAGGCTGCACACCAGCTGCCGCAAGGTCAGGCAACCGGGCTGGATTTGTGGAGCACTCGCGATCAGTCCGGCAATGCAGCGGCAATGACCAGTCGCAATGCCGAGCTTGCGGGTGTGGCTGAGCGTGTGCAGATCGATACCGGCGACATGCGCAAAATGCCCTATGACGATGCCTGTTTCGACATCATCATCTCCAGTCTGGCCATCCACAACCTGCCGACGGCAGCAGATCGCGAACAAGCCGTGCGTGAAATCGCCCGTGTACTGAAGCCCGGCGGCCGCGTCGCCCTGCTCGATTTTCGCAGCACCGGCGAATATGCCCGCACGTTGCGCGACAGTGGCCTCGTCAATGTCCGCCGCTCGTGGCCCATTTTCATGATGTTTCCGTGGGTCTGGATCGTGCGCGCGCAACGCACCGATTGAGCAATCTCTTCGGCGATGCGCTCAGCGGCGATGGGTGCGTACCCATTCCGCGCGGCGATCGAAGAAGCCCTGCAAAAACTTCTGTGCGCGTTCATTGCCGATGTGGCTGTCGGCGTTGATCAGCGCGCCGCTGGTGCCCCGATGGAAGCGCGATGACCGCGGCGGGCTTGCGTGCGAGGGAGTGGGTGCCCCACGGACGCGACGTGATGTCCACCGCGTTCTTCAGCACACCCGGAATCGAGCGGTTGTACTCCGGGGGGTGGGGTGACGAACAGCAGCGCATCGGCGGCCTCGACCTGCTGCTTGAGATGGCGACATCCGGCCGGATAGTCGCCATCGAAGTCCTGGTTGTACAGCGGCAGGTTGCCGATGCGCACATGCTCGAAGCCGAAGTCTTCCGAGGCCAGCCCCGCGCCAGTCGCTTGTTGATCGAATCCTTGCGCAGGCTGCCTACCAGCACCGCTACCTGACTCTGCTCATCGATGACACTCCGCGTCCAGCTTGAACCGCTGGGTCCTGCCGCTTGGCGTCGAACGGTGCGCCAAGTCAGTGTGAGCATGCCGCGAGCACTCGCCCACGGCGCGGATGGCGATGGCACGCAACATGCTTTGCTTCGGGTACGATAGACGACCCGGATTCGCAGCACATCCTTCCACGGAGACCGCGGATCGGGATTTCGCCGGATCGGCTTGCGCGACTTGCGTCGCGATGCTTTGGCAAGCGGGCTGCGCTGTGAAAGGGCGCAAACCCCGCAGACAGCCATGCTGCAGAGCATGGCAAATCGGGGTGACGGGAATGGAGGGAACGATCACATTATCGAAATCCGGGCGCCGCTGGCGTTCGTGCTTCGGTGTGCTGGTCGGCTTGCTCTGGTTCGGTGCCGCCCACGCCTCCTTTCCACTCAACGGATCATGGCGCGAAGTGCGTGCCAGCGACACGCCACAGGCTGTGCTCGACGAATACCACGCCGGCCAGCTGAAGAGCTTCGACCCGGCCATGCTGCAGCAATTTCCGCGCAACGCCCGCGGCAGCTGGGTGGTGATCGTTCCGCAGCCGCCATGGGACAACAACGAGCGCGTGCTGACCATTTATCCATCCGCGCCGGGTACCGTCAGCGTGTACGGCTCCGGCCAGGAGCCGGTCCAGCGGCTGGCCGCGGACGATTTCGGCAATGGACTTCACGGTCATGGCCGGCTTGCATGGCAACTGCCCACGGCGCAGCCTGGCTCGACACCGATCCTGCTCAAGCTCGAACCGTCGCCGACGGTGAGCGCGCCGGTGCGGTTCCAGTTGCAGGGACTGACGGAGTACCAGATCCAGGACGCGCAATGGCTTGTTTTCACCAGCGCCTGCCTGGCAGTGATGCTGGCGATGGTGCTGATGGCCTTGTGTATCTCGTTGATGCTGAGGGACGTTACCTACGCCTGGTATGCCGGCTACATGATTTGCTACATCCTGATCCAGGGCATCCAGACCGGCTTCATGTTTCATCCGCTGGAGTGGCAGTGGCTGTCCGTTGCCTCGGTGCTGAGCGGCACGGTGGCGGTTGCGCTGTCGGTCGCCTTCGCTTCGTTGTTCATGATGCGGTTCTGCGAATTGCAGCGTTACGCGCCACTGCTGCGCGTGCCGATCGTGGCGCTGGCGGTGGGCATGATCCAGCTGGTCCTGATGCGCTGCAGCCAGGTTGCGTGGCTGATCGAGATCGCACAGCTGCTGCTCAATCCCCTGCTGATGCTCGGTGCCGGCCTGTTGCTGGTCGCCGCGATCGTTGCCGCCGTGCGCGGCTCGCGTCCGGCATGGTTTTTCCTGGCAGGCTGGACGCCCTTGTTGCTGCTTACCGCGCTGGCCAGTGCCCAGGTCAACGGCGCCCTGCCCGGCGCGGGATGGCTCAATGATGCCAGCCTCGCCGGCGGTGCGTTCGCGGCGATCGTGCTGTCGCTGGGCCTTGCCGATCGAGCGCTCACGCTGCGCCATGATCGCGACATCGTGCGCGTGCTGGCCGATCACGATGCGCTGACCAGTGTGCTCAACCGCCGGGCCTGGAGCGAACGGGCCAGCGCGGCACTGGCCAGCGACCCACCGCGATCGATGACCATGCTGTTCCTGGACCTGGATCACTTCAAGCTGCTCAATGACAAGCAGGGCCACAACAGCGGCGACCGTGCACTGGTTGCCGTGGCCCGGGCACTGGCAGCCGAACTGCGGCCTGGTGATCTACTGGGGCGCTACGGCGGCGAAGAATTCGTGGCGCTGCTGGATGGCACCCTGCCCGACCATGCGATGCATGTGGCGACCCGGCTGTGTCGTCGCGTGCACCGGCTCGAAATTCCGATCAACGACGATCCGCTCTTGCTCAGCGTGAGCATCGGCGTGGCCATGCACAAGACCGGCGACGACCTCGAAGCACTGGTCGAGCGCGCCGATCAGGCGATGTATCGCGCCAAGCTCAACGGCCGCAATCAGGTCTGCCTGCATGTTCCCGTGACGGGTGCGTCGGCTTCCTCACGACTTCACGTGGTGGAAAAGCGGCGCGGCGACAGCTGAGCGACAACATCATCCGCGACGCCGCGCGAGCGCACGCGCGGCATTCAGCACGTCGCCTTCACCGGGCAATACCAGCAAGGCTGCATCCGCCAGCGGTGTAAATGTGTCAGCACCGACCACCCGCTCCAGCGGCGTGGCGCCATATCCTGCTTCGACGATCGCGGTGATCACGCCCTCGCCCACGCCGGCGCTCTTGCGCCCCTCGTCCAGCACGATGATGCGTTTGGCCGTCCGCGTCTGCTCCGCGATGAATGCATCGTTGAGCGGCGCCAGCCAGCGCAGGTCGACCACACGCACCGCCCAGCCCAGCTCGCTGGTAATCATGCGCGCCGCGCGCAACGCCATCGGCACCCCGTTGCCGAAGGTGAAAACCACCAGCTCGACAGCATCCGCGACGTAGACCCGACCTTCGCCGAGCGTCATCGCCTCTCCCGGAGCCGGATAGGTGAACTGCCATGCGCCGTCGCCGGCTTCGTGCAAGTCCTTCGTCATGTACAGTGCGATCGGTTCCAGAAAGGCGCACACCCGACCATCGATCTTCGCCAGCGCCATCATCGTGCGCAGCATCGTCGCCGCGTCGTCGCCGCGGCTGGCACAGCCGACCACCAGACCGGGAATATCGCGCAGCGCGGTGATCGAGTTGTCATTGTGAAAGTGCCCGCCGAAACCCTTCTGGTAACCCAGCGAGGCAATCCGCATCACCATCGGATTGCGGTACTGATCGTTGGAGAAGAATTGCAGCGATGACGCTTCGCCGCGGATCTGGTCGGCGGCATTGTGGAAATACGCCAGGTACTGGATTTCCGGAATCGGCAGCATGCCCATGTTGGCGTAGCCTTGCGCGAGGCCGAGGATGACCGTTTCGTCGAGCAGCGTGTTGAACACGCGGGTGTTGCGAAAGGCCTTGTGCAGGCCCTTGGTCACCGTGTAGACGCCGCCCTTCTGCGCCACATCCTCGCCGAACAGCAACGATTCGGGATACTTCGCCATCACGTCGTGCAGCGCCTGCCCGATCTGGATCGCCAGATGCCTTGGCGGCTGGTTCTCCGGCAGCTTCGCTTCGCCGCCGAAGACGGCCACACGTCTTTCCGCATAGTCAGTGCGCTCGGCTTCCTTCTTCACGGCGGCCGGCGTGTAAGGCGCCAGCGGCTTCATCACATCGGCCAGAGTGGTCAGGCGATGGCGCGAATGCGCGTCTTCGGCGGCAGCAAAGCAGCGCTTGCGTGTGGCCTCGTAAAGATTCAGCAGCGCGTCCTTGTCGTACAGGCCGGACTCCAGCGCGATGCCGGCCGAGCGCATCAGCGGATCAGTGGACTCCACCGTGAACAGCTCCTCGATGCTGCGCCACTCGATCTCGAAATCGGTGCCGGCATGGCCCATCACGCGGGTGGTCTTCAGATGCAGAAACGTCGGGCGGCGCGTATGGCGGCAATGCTCCACCGCGCGCTGCACCTGGGCATAGCCTTCGGCAAGATCGAGCCCGTCGGCGAAGAAATAGTCGAGGTCGGAGCGCTGCTGAAAGTTGCTGGCGATCCAGCCGGTCGGCGTCTTCACCGAGATGCCGATGCCGTTGTCCTCGCACACGAACAGCACCGGCGCGGGAAGCTTCTGGTACGCCGTCCATGCCGCCGCGTTGAACGCGGTCTGCGCGGTGGCATGATTGCTCGACGCATCGCCGAACGAGCAGATCGCGATGGAGTCGTCGGGAATCGGCAGCATGTGGCCGATGCGACGCGCCTGCTCGATCGCCACGGCGGTGCCGAACGCCTTCGGCAGGTGCGAGGCGATCGTCGAGGTCTGCGGCAGCACCCACAGCGGCTTGCTACCCCACACCTTGTGACGCCCACCCGACGCGGGGTCGTCCTTGCTGGCTGCGAACGACAGCGCTGAATCCATCACCGGGTCCATGCCTGGCAGCTTGCGGAAGCGCTCGGCCATGAAACCGCCGGAGCGATAGTGCAGGAAAGCTGGATCGGTATGCCGCGTCAGCCGCGCCACCATCGCGTTGCCTTCGTGGCCGCTGGAACCGATCGTGTAGAACACCTTGTTCTGCACGCGCAGCACCCGTGCCATCAGGTCGAGATGGCGCGAGATCAGCTGCGATTCGAACAGTTCGCGGAAACCGCAGGCATCAAGCGCGCTGCCCGGCAGCACCGCTTCGTCGTCACCCGGCGAAGTACGCACATCGCCCTGCCAGAACTGCACGAATTCGATGAAGTTCTGGTCGACGATCTCGGCACGGTTGAAGCCCTTGTGACGGGCGCTGAGTGCGTACGGAATGGACATGGTCTACCGCTTGATGGAAGAGATATTGCGTTGTGCCGGTGCGGATGCCCGCGCGTCAGGCTGTCCGACGTGCATTCAGCCATTGACTGCGCGTCTGACCCCAGATGTCGGTGACGTGATCTTCGTACGGCGATGGCAGCCGGCCCGTTCGCAGGATGCGCGAACCCAACCGCCTGGCGAGCTTCTGCGAGGCGATGTTGCCGGGGTCGATGCAATGGATGATATCGGTCCAGCCCAGCTGATCGAAGGCCCAGTCTATGGCAACGCCAGCCGCCTCGGTCGCATAGCCCCGACCCCACGCATCACGGCAAAACGCCCAGCCGATCTCGTTGCCTGGCCAGCCTTCCGGTTTCCAGGGACCCAGCTGACCGAGCCAGCGACCGTCGGCCTTGGCGATGATCGAAAACATGCCGAATCCCTGCACCGCCCATGCACCGGGCATCTGCAGGAATTTCCGCCATGCCGCCGCGCGCGAAAGATGGCCGCCGATATGACGCGCCGTTTCCTCGTCCGCCATCATCTCGGCATAGCCGTCGAAATCCTCACGCTGCGGCAGGCGCAGAATCAATCGTTCGGTTTCGATGCGCAGCGCGTCCATGGTCGTCGACTCAGAATGCGTTGATGCCGGTCAGCTCGCGCCCGACCACCAGCTGGTGCACGGTTTCGGTGCCTTCATAGGTGATTACCGATTCCAGGTTCAGCGCATGGCGGATCGCACCGTGTTCGGTGGTGATACCGGCGCCACCCAAAATGTCGCGGCACTCGCGCGCGATGTCGATCGCCATGCGGCAGTTGTTCCATTTCGCCAGCGAGACCTGCGTGGGCTGCATCTTGCCGGCGTCCTTCAGGCGACCCAGCTGCAACGACAGAAGTTGCGCCATGGTGATGCGCCGGCCCATGTCGGCCAGCTTCAGCTGTACTGCCTGGTTCGACGACAACGGACGTCCGAACAGCACGCGCTCGGCGGTGTAGTCGAGCACTTCCTTCAGACATGCCTGCGCCGCGCCGATCGGACCCCAAGTGATGCCGTAGCGTGCCTGCGTCAGGCAACCCAGTGGACCCTTGAGACCTTTCACGTTCGGCAGGCGTGCGCTGTCGGGTACGCGCACGTTGTCGAAGAACAGCGCGCTGGTGACCGACGCGCGCAGGCTCATCTTCTTGTGGATTTCCTGCGCCTTGAAGCCGGCGGTTTCGGTAGGCACCACGAAGCCCTGGATGCCGTCGTCGGTCTGCGCCCAGACGATCGCGATGTGCGCCAGATTGCCGTTGGTGATCCACATCTTGGCGCCGTTGATGACCCAGTCGTCACCGTCTTTCTTCGCGTGGGTCTTCATGTTGGCCGGATCGGAGCCGCCCTGCGGTTCGGTCAGGCCGAAGCAGCCGATCACTTCGCCTGCCGACATCCGTGGCAGGTACTGCTTCTTCTGCTCTTCGCTGCCGTAGGCGTAAATCGGATACATGCACAACGAACTCTGCACCGAGGCGAAGCTGCGCAGGCCGGAATCGCCCCGCTCAAGCTCCTGGCAGATCAGGCCGTAGCTGACGCCGTTCATGCCGGCGCCACCGTATTGCTCGGGAATCGTGGCGCCGAGCAGGCCCAAGGAGGCGATCTCCGGAATCAGCTCCTTCGGAAAACGCGCCTGGTCGAAGCAATCGCCAATGATCGGCAGCACGCGTT